>JAZABE010000268.1:0-2317 GCA_036137535.1 Planctomycetota bacterium
TTGCGTAACACCCCATCACAATCAAGCGGGCATCGGGGTTATCCCGGTGGACTCGCCGAATCACCCGTCGGCTCTTGGCATCCCCCTCATTCGTCACCGTGCAAGTGTTGACGACACACAGGTCAGCTGGCTCGTCTTTCGGCGCATCGGAATAGCCAATGCCCAAAAGGCCTTCACGCACAAATTCCGTTTCGTACTGGTTTACTTTGCATCCCAGCGTGACAGTTCTAACGGTCGCCATCATTCACTTCGGGTTCAATCGATGCGGACATAGACCCCAGACAACGCTCTATCAAAACGTCCCGGCCATAAGAGTGAATCTGGTCGCGTTTTAATTCAGCGTGTTCCATGGTCGTGGTCAGAACAATAGAACGACCATCACGATCAATCTTTTTAGCGATTTCGAAACCTCTCTCCAGCTCGTGCCCGAACAATTCTTGCATCATCAACATCACATATTCATAGGAGTGTTCGTCATCATCCCAAAGGACAACGTGATAGCGAGGTTGTCGTTTGGGTTTTTGACTTTCGCGTTCCTTCTGGCGTCTTACCGTTTCAATAACCGGCTCGGCTCTTGCGGTTTCTCCGGGTTCGTCCATATTTCAGTCAATAAAGATAGGTGAGTGTCATAGCTGCCTCCCAATTTGATCATTATATTGGAAACCTCAATCATGGAAAGGTTTTTGAGCAAAATATACAGCCAAGATTTTTCGGTAAACACTCGTTATAAGATAGGGTTTGATGATGGAAAAGGTCTTCGAGTTCCTGAAAGACAATCAAAAGCGCAACGAAGAAGAGCTTTTTGAATTCCTCCGGATTCCCAGTATCAGTACGGACAGCGCTTACACCGACGATGTGCGCCGAGGGGCCGACTGGATTGCCAACGCCCTGAGCTCAATGGGCTTGAACACCGAGATCATCTCTACTCGCCGCCATCCGCTGGTCTATGCAGAAAGCACTCCGGTCCCCGGCAAACCCATCCTTTTGGTCTACGGCCACTACGACGTCCAACCGCCTGACCCACTCGATGAGTGGATTTCACCACCTTTTGAACCTACTGTTCGCGAGGGCAATGTTTACGCGCGGGGCGCAACCGACGATAAGGGACAACTGTTTACCCATGTCAAAGCGGTTGAATCTTGGATCAAAACGGAAGGCAGCCTTCCCCTTCAGGTCAAGTTCCTGATTGAAGGGGAAGAAGAATGTGGGAGCGGGTGTCTCTATGAATTCATTGACGGTCAATATGACAATCAACGAACTGCCGCAGACCGGTTGAAATGTGATATCGCCGTCATCAGCGACAGCAGCCAATTTGGTCCGGGCCAACCCGCCATTACCTATGGCCTCAAAGGAATCTCCTATTATGAAATCCGCTTAACCGGTCCTCGACAAGATTTGCATTCGGGCGCGTTTGGCGGTGCTGTGACGAACCCATGCAACGTTCTGGGAACACTCATCGCGGCACTCAAGGATGAGAATGGTCGCATCCAGGTTCCGGGGTTTTATGACGATGTGATCCCATTGTCGGAAAGGGAAAGGCAACAATTCGCCGATTTGCCCTTTGACGAAGAGCAGTTCAAGAATCAAATCGGTGTCCAAGGGCTTTCCGGTGAAACATCCTACACGACCTTGGAGCGGAGGTGGGCCCGGCCGACCTGTGACGTGAATGGTATCTGGGGAGGGTACCAGGGGGAAGGTGCTAAAACCGTTTTACCAGCCAAGGCCGGCGCCAAGTTCAGTTTCCGACTGGTTCCCAACCAAGATGCCGAAAAAATCCGAGAATCGCTACAGCAAATGGCCCGGGCACTTTGCCCACCGGGTATCCAGATGGATCTCACTGAAATCCATTCTGGCAGCGGTGTCCTGGTCCCACTCGAAAGCCCGTTCATGGTTGCCGCGGAACAGGCAATCCACGAAGGATTTGGGACTCACCCCGTATTTATTCGCGAAGGTGGTTCGATTCCGGTTGTGGCCTCATTTAAAGAAAAGCTGGGAATCGATACCTTGTTGTTGGGGTGGGGCCTCTCCGACGATAATACTCATAGTCCCAATGAAAAATTCAACCTTCAAGACTTTCATCGTGGCACTCAGGCAAGTGCCTCATTGATGAAACAGGTCAGCCAGATTGAATCGTAACCCGTTCCCATCCTTAGCCCTTTTCCGAAGGAATTCACCCTAAAATGCTTGATCGCAAGTACATTGTTGCGAACGCGGAAGAAATCAAGAAGAACTGTCTCAACCGTGGTGTCACCTGCGACGTTGATAAACTGGTTGAACTCGATGGACGCCTGCGAAAGCGGCAACACGAAACCGAGGA
>JAZABE010000269.1:0-1006 GCA_036137535.1 Planctomycetota bacterium
AAAATCTTCGACTTCATAGCCCAGGTTCTTGGAAAGGTACTGACGCAATCCGGGTAACTTGACCGCGTTGCCCATGGCGATGGCGCTGCGGATTGTCGTCTTGCGATCAATCCCCTGGAAATAACCAATGGAACGCTGTACCTCTGTCACGAGGTCATTGAAAACCGGTCGCATGGACTGGAAAATCACCTTGGCATCTTTTGCTTGCCGAGCATTTCGCTTCAAGTGCTCTGCCTTGGCAAAAGTAAGTTTCAATTCCTTGGTCAATTGACGTGTGAAATGATTACCGCCGACAGGAATACTACGCTGCCAGACACGTTGGCCATTGGTAATGACCAAGTCCGTTGTTTCCGTTCCCATCGAAAGAATCACGATTGACTCAGGGGGGTTTTCCGGATCGTAATCACCGAGGTCTTCGCCATTGTTGAGCAAGTCGTAGACAACAAAGTTGTAGACTGAGAGAGGCGATAGCTGGACAATGTCCAGGTCAATGTCTGCATCGTCAAAAGGTTTGATACTGGTTAGCAGTTGATCTCGTTTGATCGCAAATAGTCCAACCTCGGTTTCGATGGCCGCTTCAGAATCATCCGCTTGCCAGCCCATCTGCTGGTAATCCCAGATGACTTCTTCGAGATCGAAAGGGATCTGCTGGCGGGCTTCGTACTTAACCAGGTCGGGTATTTTCTTGGCATCGACCGGTGGGGGCTTGAAGAATTTTGCCAGGCCACTCTGGCCAGGTAACGACATGGCAATCATGTCACCGGTCAGATCGTTCCGGGACAGGAACTGCTGTAAGGCCTCCTGGATTAATTCTTCAGGATTTGCCTCCGGCTGAGTCAGGATTTTAGGGTATTCCACGTAGTCAAAGGCATCGGCTACGACCTGGTCTCCGTCCAGTGTGCAACGCATCGCCTTGAGGGCACATTGCCCAATATCGATTCCCCAGACGCCAACGTTCTTAGCCATCTAAATTCCCCTCTCCTGCACCATCACAAGGTTGAAACCT
>JAZABE010000270.1:0-20617 GCA_036137535.1 Planctomycetota bacterium
GAAGGATTTTTTTCCAGGCAATAGGCAGCGATTCGGGCCAGTTACCCGGAAATTCGATTTCGGAAAGGCCCAAGGATTGCTTGACTTCTTTTACAGTTTCCCCCGAAACCGGGTAGGGTAAAGTACCGAAGGTCATTTGAAAAAAAGTGACACCAAGGCTGTACAAATCACTTATTTCATCAATCGGTTCTTTATCAAAGAGTTCCGGTGCCATGTAAGCCGGTGTGCCAACCAGTGCTTTCTGAACGTAGCCGTCATCGTGTTTATGCCGGGCTAACCCAAAATCCGAAAGTTTAATCGTACCATTATCGTCAATCAACAAATTGGCCGGTTTAATGTCGCCGTGAACCAGTCCATTGTGATAGGCCTCAATCAGGCCTTCGACAATTTGTCCAGACAATTTATGGATTTCAGCGAATGTCAAACTTGATTTCTTTATTCTTTCACCCAGGGACTCACCATCGACATATTCCATGGCCAAAAAGGGAAGATGATCATGGGTGCCAACATGAAAGATTGAAACCACATTTTGGTGGTTGAGTCTGGCTTGGGAAATCGCCTCTGATTTCAACAAATTCGCCTGAGATTCTTGAGTGACAAATTTTCGGTTTTGAATGACCTTGATTGCAACATGCCGTTTAAGCGTCGTATCATAGGCTAGGTAAACCCGAGCCATCCCTCCACTTCCAATTCGTTCTTCAATCAAAAATTCACCGAGTTTCTGACCAACCAGTTTGTCAGAAATAAACTTAACGGGGCCCGGCCGTAATTCACGAACTCGCTGGTCACCAGTCCAATCCAGTTCGCGCTGCCGACTTGAACCTTCGCGGTCGAGAAAGATTGCATCAGAAAACTCATCCAAATTATTGACCGAAACACTTGGGAATTTCTCGCCGCCAACGAGAGATTCGCCCGCGTGAACTGAGGATGCAAAATCTGCCAATTCCGAATAGGAGCGGATTGATTCAGGTGCGCAAGGCTCAATTGATTTTTGATCAGGAACGAAATCTATCGTTTTAGTCAAGTTCATCGAATTGACGGATTTCAAACGAATGAGAAGGTCACAGCAAGGTTCCCGACTTCCCGAAACTGGAAAATCTTCTGGCTCCTAAAAAAAGATAGCTTACTTTTGGCTCATACTGGCGATCTTTGTCGAATTGTAAATAAAACGTATAATGCTGAAGTTGCTGCAGCGGCAACGTTGGCGGCGTTTCAACTGATTCAATCGGTAAAACAGGCCGGTTTTTGACTAGACGTTATTGAAATTCAATGGAGCCATCCAGCCGTTTAACCCTCAATCAAATATTCAGTGCTTGTTGAATATTAGGTTTTCCGAAGATTGGAAATTGAAAACAAGTGTTAACAGCACGCCCTAAAATCGCGGAACTGTCACTCACCGTTTTTGGGCGGTCGTTGCACCCTGAACTTTTCGAAACCCACAAACAACTCGAAGTTTCTCGGACAAACTACTTTGCCAAATTAGAAATCACCAGTTCAGGGCACATTTTCTTTTTCCAAAGTGATTTAACCAAAATCACCGAAGTCACGGCTTCTTCGCATCACCCGCTCCCATCAAGCAGGCTAATTGACAGTAAACCGTTTCACGGTGGACACCAGGAATCCGTAGAAAATCGTGGAGCTGTCTCTTATCGGTCCGAATTTCAAATTGAAAAAGTCGAACCAGAAATGTTTTGGGCATTTCAAACGGAATTGACGAAAACGTCTCCACAGCATGGAATCATTCACAAGTTCGATTCCAGCGGCAGAATCCCCTTCGGTGGAATTAGTTATCTGCACACAGTCGCAAGAGAAAAATCTTTCCTCGTTCAGGCCTTTCATACATTTCCTGATGATCAAGCCATCGTCAAAACACAATCTGAGTTTAAAATTCTGACTGGCTAGACCTGGGAAATCCCCCATTCAGACAACGACAGCTTTCAGCTCACTCAATGCGGCCTCGAATTGGCCTAGCTAATGACAGCATCCCATCTGCCCGATTCGTTAACCGGCACAGCAGAATGAAGGTGACTCAACACCTGCTGTTTTGTTTCTCCAGCTTGGTGTTGAATGACTCGAATGGACTGAATGTGCAGCAAAAGTTCTTGATCTTCCAAAATCATGTCCGTATTGATTTCCAGGAATAGACGACGCAAAACACCCTCGGCATCTTCGACTGCGGTAAACGGCAAAAGGACACCGAATTCAAGTTCCGTCTGCCAGGTGATCAGGTCGCACTGTCTTAATGCTAGGCAAATCGTACGGCCCAATTTTTCAACTTGTTGGCAAACCTTCGCATCCGTTTCATCCAGATCATCTCGATAGCCAATTTCAATTATTCCCAGGCACAATTCCATTCCATAACGGCTTGATTCATAGATTCTTCTGGAAAGCTCATCGTCAAAGATCGTGGGACACGTCAGGCCAATCCCGGCATCCTCACTACCTTTCAACGTCCCCTTTGGATCCAAGATTGGCTCTGGGAGCACTGGTGCGTTCAACTCCTGAAACGCATTTCGGTTCTCATTTTGCGTTTCAAAATCCACTGAAAAGACCTGGTTTCGTCCTTCACGTTTTGCCGAATACATTGCAAGGTCTGCTCGTTCCATGACCGAATTACCATCATCCAAGGCATCGACCTCAGTAACACCAATACTGACGCTTACCTCCTGTGGACAACCTGCTTCAGATTCCGAAGCCTGATCAACAGCAAGGCGGATTTGTTCAGCAACGACCAAGGCCTCCGGTCGATTAGTTTCTGGTAACAGTACAGCAAATTCCTCTCCGCCGAGACGGGCGACAAAATCAGACTCTCGCAAACTCTCCTGGATGGCATTTGCGATCGTTTGCAACACGAGATCGCCGACACTGTGACCATATCGATCATTAAATTTCTTAAAGTAATCGATATCGATCATCAGCACCGATAGTGAGCGATCATACCTGACCTGCTCAGACATCCTCCGGCGCAGCTCCAGATCAAATGCCCGACGGTTTGCAATTTGCGTTAAAGGGTCGGTATGAGCCAAGGAATTCTGCTTTTCCAATAACTCGGTCACCTGTCGTTCCCTTGTAGCAACGGCCAGGCCAATAATGGCACCAGTCGTTCCTAGTGTGCATCCCCAAAAAACCAAATTGAGAAATTCTTGAGGTGTGTGATCTGACCATGTGCTGCAGGAAACACACAAAACGAGACTCACTCCAACGACCGTAAACGCACTCGATTTTTTCCAACCCAACAGCATCGAACTGACCACAACCGGGACAAAATAGAAATTTTGCAGGCTAGTGCGGAGGGTCGGGAACAAAGAGTAGACGATCCCGAGACTGGTCATGGCTAAGCAGAGAATCAATTCAAACTGATAACGTTGAATGAAACTCAATAAACCAGGTATTGAAATTAAATTTTTCACGGCGACTTTAACAGAAAAACTTCCTGAATGCTGAAAGTCTAGGACAAGAAAAAACAGCGAGTCTCTGGAAAAATGGAAAGTGCAAGAAATGGGTCAAAATTCACGAAACTGACCTTAAACCCGCAAAAACCAAAGCAACTAAACCCAACTCGGTGTCTCGGATTCACGTCATGTTTCATTTTTGAAACAAGGCCGAGTCTGCGAGTTGGCAAAAAATCAACATCGCCCTGCTTCAAAATTTTGCACCCAAGAAAAACACCCCTCACCTTGCAAACGGAGCATTTAAATCAAAAGAATGTTTCATAGCTTGTCGCAATTCTTGATATTTGTCCGGGTTGATTGCCACGGCACTCTTGAGCCACTTTTGGGCCTGACTGTAATGCCCTTCCCGGCCATAGGCGGCTGCCAGCGTTCCCAGTAATTCATCTTCCTTCCATTTGGTCAGTTCACAGGCCCTCGTTGCAAAACTGATCGCTTTTTTCCCATCTGTAAAATCCGGGTTCTTAGCAGTCGCATACAGCCATGCCTTGCTTCCGTAGGCATAAGCATACCGGGGCGCAAGCTTGATCGCTTCGTCAAAATCTTGTAACGCCTCAGAGTATTGACCGAGTTCCCGACTAGCAATTCCACGGTTGTTCATAAAGCCGATGTTGTTTGGGGACAACTGCAATGCCTTGTTGTAATTCTCTTTGGCCTCTTGAAACTGGTTCAACCGGTGGTAAACGGTTCCAAGGCTATTGTAGTAAGATGCCTCGCGCTCATTGATCTTAATGGCAAATTGGATGTCCCGAATAGCTTTTTGATATTCACCACGTTCCCGCCATGCAATCCCTCGATGGTGATAGTTTTTTGCCTCAGGTGAATCACTAATCATGCTAGTAAAGTGAGAAACGGCCTCTTCAATCAGTCGGAAATTGTCTTTTTTCATCCATCCATGTTTACCGCGAAAATGGCACCAGTTTCCACTCACACCATCCACTGTAAAAACTTTTCCAAGCTCAACGACTCCGACAACGTCTTTCCCTATCTTGAATTCTGCGCCCCAGATGATGGTCATTACTCTTCGACCGTTTAACGGATCTTCTTTCTGAAGTAACTCCTGTGAGAAACTTTTATCAGTCAAAAATAAAAAACACCAAACAGTAGAAAGCAATGCAAATTTGGAAAGTTGAGACATAACCTGAACTCCTTAAACAGATTTTGTCTTCATCGGCAAAATCAACTCCAATCCTGATCGACCTAAGTTTTTTTGACCATTTGCCTGCATCCGAAGCCGTTAATTTTAACTGATCGTTAATCTTTCCAGAGATCACCCCTTCCCCGGTGGAACTCCGGTTCAACACCCAATCCCGATAATCGCGATTCACTTGGAATTATTACGCAACCAAACCGCAGGTTCAGTCTTTCAAATCCGTTCCACAGCCTGGAACATTCGGAGTAATGTACTTTCCATCTTCAATCGTTGCCGGATGAACGAAATACTCGCGCAAATGGGGAATGTGTTCCAGAAACAATTTTTCATGTCCCAACGCGATGTGATTAAAAAGAACAAGCTGTTGATGGATTTGCCCCATATCGCCAACGTGCGGAATCACTTTCACGTTGTATTTGGTCGCCAAAATGGAAACGGCCAGATATTCGCTGATCCCTGCCAAACGCGTGCAATCCGCCTGCACGATACCCACCGCATTGGATTCCAGGAAATTTTTCCACAAAACTCGATTGGCAACACATTCTCCTACTGCAACCTGAGTCGGTCTGATTGCATGAGCAATTTTGGCATGGCCAAGAACATCATCGGGTTGAGTCGGTTCTTCGACCCAATACAAATTGAAATCCGATAATCGCTGACAAACCTCGATAGCCGTCGGTACGCTCCATGCTTGGTTAGCATCAACCATGATCTTGATTTCATCACCAACCGTCTGCCGGATCAGTCCAACACGGAAAATGTCCTTTTCAGGATCTGAAGAACCAACCTTTAATTTCAGGGCGGTAAACCCAGAGTCAACCGCGCGAACAGCATTTGCCTTGATTTTTTCATCGCTGTATTGAAACCAGCCCACTGAAGTGTCATACCCCGGATAACCTTCCTCAATAACAGACATTCTCTCTGATCGGCTTGCCACCGCAGAACTCAAAATTTCAAAAGCTTCGGCTTCCGTCAAAACATCTTCCAGATAGGAAAAGTCAATCAGCTTAATAAGCTCCTTTGGCTCTAATTCAAGCAATAATTTCCACAAGGGTTGTTGACGACTCTTTGCCCACAAGTCAAAGCAGGCAATCGTAATGGATGCTAATGCCGAGTGAATCACCCCTTTATGAGGACCCAGCCAACGAATCGCTGGATGTTCAGCAATCGATTTCTGAACGCAACCAAACTCAGCCATCAGCTCTTGAATCTCACGGCCGATGATCGGTTTGATTAGGATCTTAATGGCATCACAAATCAGATCCGTTCCCTCGCCTAAAGTGTACGCAAACCCGGTACCAACCGAATCATCATCGGAAAAAACCCGGGTAACGGCATAACCATATTGTGGATCCACATGGACTGCATCCGACCCTGCTCCTCCCTCCAGGTCAAACCGTTTATCGATGGCAACAAAATCTTTGATGGTGGTCATAACAATCCTAGATGCGATCTCAAATCTTAATTTCTAGCTTGCCAGTTCTAGTTTTGCCACCGACTTAAGTTAAATTGAAGGGGAAATGGGGGCACTCGAACGTTTCAAGCTCTCAACCGACAAATGGAAATCATGCCCAACAACCGGTCCGAGAAAATGGAAAAAAAAGAATATCGTGTAGCCGTGATTGGCCATACCGGCCATGGAAACTATGGGCACGGAATTGATACCGTTTGGCTAGATCTCTCCAATACCAGAGTTGTTGGTGTCGCCGATCCAGACCCCGTTGGGCTTGCAGGGGCACAAAAACGGCTGGAAGTTGATCGAGGCTATTCAGACTACAGAAAACTCCTCGAAAAAGAAAAACCAGACATCGTTGCCATTTGTCCCCGTTGGCTTGATCAGCACAAGGAAATGTGCATTGCAGCGGCAGAACGGGGTCACCATATCTACATGGAAAAACCGTTCTGTCGAAATCTTGAAGAGGCAGATGAAATTGTAAAAACTTGTGAAAAAAACAACGTAAAATTGGCGATCGCACATCAAACCCGCTATAGCCCCAAATTGAGAATTGTGAAACAGCTCATCGAAGATGACGCCATTGGCAAGGTTCTTGAAATTCGCGGTCGTGGAAAAGAAGACCGTCGAGGAGGCGCAGAAGACCTATGGGTGCTCGGCAGTCACGTGATGAACCTGATGCAATATTTTGGAGGGGAACCGGAGTGGTGTTTTGCTGAAGTATTAGCAGAAAACCAGCCAATTACCCGAAAAAACGTGGTCGATGGCGCCGAGGGGATCGGCCCATTGGCAGGCGATCACCTTCGTGCCATGTATGGTCTCCAAGAAGGTGTCACTGGGCACTTCGATTCTCATCGCAATGTTCCCGGCGGACGATTTGGAATCCAAATTTTTGGGGCGAAAGGAATCATTGAAGTTCTCACTGGCTATCTTCCCGACGTTCACATCCTCGACGACCCAAGCTGGAGTCCCGGACGAAGCAAAAAAAACTGGGTTCCCATTTCATCGGAAGGCATTCAAAAACCAGAGCCGTTGGGTCGAAATGGGCTACACCCTGGCAATATCGCAGCATGCAAAGATCTAATCAGTTCAATTGAAGACAACCGATTGCCTGAATGCAACTACTATGAAGCTCGCTCCACCATAGAAATGATTGCAGGAGTTTTTGAATCGCATCGCCAGGGCAAGCCCGTCAAACTCCCTCTCGTTAACCGAAAAAACCCATTAACATTACTACCCTAAAACACTGATGAACTTGATTCAACTCAACTCCAGTTGGCTGTAAAATCAATCGCTGGTCTCCTGTTTTTTCTTTTTCCGGGATTTAGCAAGGTACGGTAAGTACCAGAAGTAAACACCTTTAAACCAAAGAGCCAGCAGAACAATCCCGTTGACCAAAAATATCGATAGTTTTGCCCAATCACCAAAAAAAGAACCATCATGCAACGACTCAATCCAATCGGAACGTCGATATTGTGACTGCAAAATCTTTCTTGAGTTTAGATCAATTTGCACTTCGTAGTTGTTTTGAGACTGCAATTTGACAATCCCTTTAGCCGGTCGCACATCCAACCGATCAACATCTTCCCAGGACTCAACCTCTGCATTGATATCCGATTTGGCGATTTCAAGTATGGCTTGCAGGTCAATCCTTGAGTCAAACTGTCCTCTTTGAGTTGGCGGCTGGACCCAAGTCCACTGCTTCTTGACCTGAAGCATTAATCCGGTAATGACCACCAACAATAACGGAACAGCGAATCCGACCGCACCCCACCGGTGTAGTTTTCGGAACCAGCGATTAATGACCTTGTACAATGAATTGCCTTGCGTGTTTCGAAAAAATGCTTTCTTGGAGAAGCTCAATAGTATCGTATCAGGGCAAAAATTGAACTTGGGGACGTTTTTTCCCGTCAAGGTAGCCTTCTTCGCATCGCTTTCTTTGTAATATGTTGAGAATTGCCCAAGCAACAAGCATAATCAAACTGTTAATTTTTTTGTGAATGCGTTCAGCTTTTCACCCTTGGTTGTTCCGGATCTCAAATGCAAAACCTCCTCAGAATTTCAGCGTCGTTTTTGACTTTTTGTTTGACAATTACCCTAATTGGCCAAGATAACCCTTCTGGAACACTCCCTCTTGAATATATCAACAAAATCAATTGGCGAAGTATCGGACCCGCAAACATGAGTGGCCGTATCACCTCAATTGCCGTTTTTGAAAGCGATCCTGCAACTTGGTGGGCAGCCAGCGCATCTGGCGGGCTCCTCAAGACAGTCAACAATGGAATTACTTTTGAACATCAGTTTGATCGGCAATCCACCGTCTCCATTGGAGATGTTCAAGTTGCTCAATCGGATCAAAACATTCTGTGGGTTGGAACAGGAGAAGCCAATCCTCGTAACAGTGTTTCTTGGGGTGACGGTGTCTACAAGTCTGTGGATGGGGGGAAAACATGGAAGAATATGGGGCTGAAAAAAACCTTTCAAATCGGACGAATTGCCATCCACCCTAAGAACCCGAACATCGTTTACGTCGGCGCCCTTGGCAGACTCTGGGGCCCCAATGAAGACCGGGGACTCTACAAAACCTCGGACGGTGGAAAATCCTGGAAAAAAATCCTTTACGTCAATGACAAAACGGGTGTGGTTGATGTGCAAATGGATCTCTCCAACCCCGACAAAATTTACGTCGCAACTTATGAACGAAAAAGAGATGGTTTTGATGGAAATGATCCCGAGGTTAAACACGGCGAAGGCTCTGCGATTTATCGAACAAACGACGGTGGGAAGACTTTTCAAAAACTGACAAAGGGTCTCCCAACCTGCAAACTAGGACGGATCGGCCTTTGCGTCTACCGAAAGGATCCCAAGTTTCTTTACGCGATTGTCGAATCAGAGAAAATTGGCCAAATGCCAGACGACATCGCTTTTGCGGGACTAACATCCACTGCCGCAGCTGAGGTGGGAATCAAAGTCACCGCTATCACTAAAGATGGACCAGCTGAAAAAGCCGGATTGAAAAAAGACGATATCATTGTCTCGGCAAACGGAAAAATACTCCACCTGTACGATGACTTCACCAAAGAAATACGGAATTCAAAAATCGGTTCCGAACTCAAACTCGTTTGCTCACGCAACAAAAAGACCGTCGAAATCACCATTAAACTGGGTAAACGGCCCAAGCCCAAGGAACAGCAAACCTCCAACTCAAGCCGCAACCCAAGGAGTCGACCATCGCGGAATGAATTCACTGGAACCCTGGGCGGACAAGCTGCAAATCGTCAGGACTTCCAGGGACTCAATGGGCACGAGTATGGCGGAATCTATCGATCAGATAATTATGGGGACAGTTGGGTACGAATCAACTCTCTCAACCCACGGCCCATGTACTACAGCCAAATCCGGGTCGACCCTGCTGATAATCAACACATTTTTGTTTGTGGAACTTCACTCTATAAATCGAAAGATGGAGGCAAAACATTCACAGGAGACGGAGGCTCCGATGGAATCCACGTCGACCATCATGCACTTTGGATTGATCCCAAGGATGGACGTCACCAGATTCTTGGTAATGATGGGGGAATTCATATCACCTACGACCGCATGTCCCATTGGGATCACTTGGCCCATGTTGCAATTGGTCAATTTTACCATGTTGGAATCAGTCATGACTTTGATTATCACGTCTACGGCGGCCTACAGGACAATGGAAGTTGGGGAGGGCCCAGTCGCTCTCCCAACGGGGGAGCTCTCAACTCAGACTGGTTTCGAGTGGGAGGCGGTGACGGATTTATTTGTCTTGTCGATCCCAATGACGCCAACCAGATCTATACAGAAAGCCAGAATGGTTCCATGGGTCGAATGAACCTTTCAACTGGCGCCCGAGGCTCAATCCGACCACGCCCACCGAGTGGAAAACAGTATCGCTTTAACTGGAAGACTCCATTTATCCTATCACCTCACAACCCAAAAATTCACTATAGCGCAGGAAATCATGTTTTTCGATCACCCTTCAAAGGTGACAAAATCAAGCAGATCTCTCCAGAGATTACCAACACGGATAAAGGATCCGGTAGTGCAATCACCGAATCTGCTGTTGAGGAGGGCGTTCTATTCGCAGGAACCACCGACGGTGCCCTCTGGACGACCCGCGATGGTGGAGTGAACTGGATCAACTTGTTCAAAAACCCAGAAAAGGTCGGTGAGCCACCGGCGACGTCCTCTCGTGAGTCCGCAAACAATGGAACCGCTCAAAGAGGACCACCGCGAGGAGGTCCTCCACGCCAAGGTGGCGGTTTTAGTCGAGGGCGGATGGTCGAAATGCTGTTGACCCGCGATCAGAACAAGGATGGCAAGATCACCAAGAACGAATTAACACCCGAAATGCAAGAGAGAATCATGGCTCGTGTGGATTCAAACAATGATGGCGTGATTGACAAACTAGAACTTGATGCCTTCGGCGGCGGTCAAAGACCAACCGAAAACCAAACACGTAACCGGCCTGTTCCCCCATCACCGGAACCGGAAAAACAAAAAACAAGCAAGGCCTCAGATCAGACCCCTAAAAACGTCGATGCATTAACCGGGATCTGGTCTGGGAAATTTGTCGACGGAGAGATTCAAAGGGAATTCACACTCAACCTGAAACTCGAAAAAACGAAGATCACCGGGACCTATCAATCGCCACGTGCTGAAGGAGACATTACCGGTGGGAAATTGGAGGGTGACCGAGTCATCTTGATGGGCAGAACGAGTGCAGAACTTAAATTTGAAGCAACGCTATCGGGCGACAAAATGCAAGGGACACTGGAAGTCGGCAATGGACAGGTCACCGTTAATTTTGAAGCAGCTCGACAAACTACAGATCCAAAATCGATTCAAGACGGTGGAAAACCCATCAGGGATCTTGTCCCTGGCCCCCGCTGGGTCAGCTCACTAGAAGCATCGAAATTCCAAGCCGGTCGTTGTTATGTAACCTTGGACGGACACCGCAGCAATGACGACGAACCCTATCTATTCAAAACTGAGAATTATGGCAAAACATGGCATTCAATTCGCGCCAACCTGCCAACGAGTGCTGGGTCAACCCGGGTCATCCGAGAAGACGTGATCAATGAAAACCTACTTTTCCTCGGCTGCGAATTCTCTTGCTGGGTTTCAATTGACCGAGGAAATTCTTGGACTCGTTTGAATAGTAACCTGCCTACTGTTGCGGTTCACGAAATTGCAATCCACCCCACAAGAGGTGAAATCGTTGCAGCAACTCACGGACGCAGTCTCTGGATCATGGACATCACTGCACTTCGACAACTGTCGGCTGAGAGCTTGAACGCAGCGGCCACTCTCTACGATCCCTCTGACATCATTAACTGGCGGTCGGGTCGGACACGAGGATCAAGTGGAACTCGGAAATTTGTTGGAAAAAATCCTGACACGGGCACCAAAATCTATTACTCTCTGGGCAAAGACGCAAAATCACTCAATCTCACGATTAGCAATTTACTTGGCGAAACAATCTACTCGGTGGACGGGATCGCAGGAACTCCGCAGGAAGGGAATAACGAACCTGTCCTTGCCAATGGGACCAAGAAAGGACTTCATGTTTTCAGTTGGAATGGAAGCATGCAACGTCAACAAAATAGCCAAAGTTCCCGCCGACGAAGATTTAGCCGACGTCTCCCCACCGGAGAGTATCTCATCACCCTGTCAGTCGATGGAGCGGTTTTTAAGCAAACCCTCTCGATCCAAAATGATCCGAATGCTCCGGTTTCAACAACGCCAGAAAGAGAAATCGAACTCACGGAGTCCATGGCAGGCACCGAAAATGAGGAAGCCATCGGTCCTTCACCGGTCAAGATCGACTGATTCACCTTGAATTCCCTGGGAATCTGCTGAAGGTTAGCCACTGGATCCAGGCAACCCAATTTCAACGTTACGATGCTTTTAGGGACCTCAAGTCTCCCTCACGCTCGGTGAAATTGATGCCATCGAGATACTCGCAGAGCGGAACTGCGTATTTCCGGCTCGTCTTCAGGCAGTCACGAATATCTGCCATCGTCAATTTCCCATGATCTCGAAATAAATCCCGGAGTGTTTTCTTGGTCTTTTCCAACACTTCACTGTGAAGAAAAAGGTCCTGGGCAATTTCAACAAGATCGCCATTATTGACAGCAAGCGTGACCAACTGAGAGACAGATTCCTTGTTTTTGGTTGCCCTTTTCTCACAATCGGCGATGGTCGGTGGGGCTAATCCTTCTCCCCGAAACCAGGAAACAATATTATTCAATAATGCTTGTTCATTCTTAGAAAGCTTTGGACCGCAACCGGTTAAACCGATCCCAGTTGATGAAAGCCGGATGAGTCCATCGGATTTCATCTGCTGGATCACCGCGAGCACCAAGGCTTCGCTTCCCAGGTAAGCAAATCCACTTAAAAACGATTTGCGGTCAATCATGGAACAGAGCGTGTTTAGATCATGCTGTTTTCTTAGAGCAGAAGACACTCTTTCAACCAGCCGTTGAATCACTTCTACATGAATGCACAATTTTCTTGTTGGAGAAATTTGCACTTCTTGCAAAAGGCTTTGGCTTTTCAGCTCTTGGTAAACCTTTTCGGTTTCCCGAATTCCAGCCGTTCGAGATAAAGACCCAGCCGTCCAGTGTTCAGTTTGGGCAAAAAAAAGTGCAGCCGAAGCACGGTCAACAGGGTTTTCGGCTTGGAGTTGTTGAATCATTTTCAAGTCGACAGCATCTGGATGTTGGATTCGGCAGGCATCCGGGTCAAGGACCTGCCCACCTCCAATTGTCGAAACGGGTGACTCACTGCGTAAAACAAATGGCTGATTCCAGGTGGTCACCACCGGGTCATTTAAAAACAGCTGGGCGGGTGCTGCATTCCCTGGACCCAATTCGTCGCGGTCCAACAAGCGAACGTTACAAATAATTTCAGCCGATCCGACATGTAACCGGGCACGACTCCTGTCCTTGATCGGCCTGATTAATTCCTTGAGGGCGACAAGGTTGACCGTTATTCGCTTGCTGGGCACCAGGTGGCCTTTGGCCGTTAATTCTTGACCGCGTTGGGTTTCATTGTGATGAATTCCCGCCAAATTAATGGCTGCCCGTTGTCCACGGTGAACTTGCTCGACGGTATTCATGTGGTTTTGCAGGCTACGAACCCGAACCTGAACATTCCCGGGTTGAACCAACAACTCATCACCCACATTAACCTTGCCTGTTGCAACACTACCGGTCACAACCGTACCATGGCCCTCCATGGCGAAGGTTCGATCAATGGGCATGCGAAATGGCGAATCAACCGTAGTCAACCGTCCCGACTGGGTGACTCTTTTGCCAGCCAATTGCAAGGCTTCCTTGAGATCATCAATCCCTTCTCCGGTATGACTGCTTGTCCGAAGAACCTGGGCATCTTCCAGAAAACTTCCCTGAACAAGTGATTTGACTTCTTCTTCGACCAGGTCAACCCAATCCGCTTCCACCAAATCCACTTTCGTGATCACAATGACACCTGCGGGCAAATTAAGCATTCTCAAGATTTCCAGGTGTTCTCGGGTTTGTTGCTTAATTGAGTCATCAGCAGCAACCACTAGCATGGCAACATCCATACCAGTTGCACCGGCCAGCATGTTGCGGACAAATTTTTCGTGGCCCGGCACATCGACAATCCCCATTCGATAGCCTTCTAGCTCTAGTAACGCAAACCCCAGTTCGATCGTGATCCCCCGTTTTTTTTCTTCAGGCAATCGGTCAGTATTGGCGCCTGTCACCGCCCGAATCAAAGATGTTTTGCCGTGGTAAATATTACCCGCTGTACCGAGAATCAAGTCGGTGAGCATGGAACAATTACTTCCAATCCAGGGTTCGTAATAAAACGCTTAACTCCGTTGCGCAGTCCACGCAACCGATAGTCGAAACGCTCAGAATAACTTATTTTAGGGAAAGGTTGCTGACCGTCTACGAACCGGCCAATATTCAGACGCAAAATTCATAAGGATTTTGGAGAGGGATTCTGTGACTGACACCACAGTCTTCCAATCGTCGATCGGTACCAAGGGCAATGAAACTGAAAATATTGGAGACCTTGTGGTCCTAAATCTCCTCTAAGGCTCAATCAAAATTCAGGTCCGCAACTTGGTGAATCACTTCCAGTAAACGAAAGGGACTAAGTGAAATATCAACCCCGCCTCCATGTCGTTCTCTTTCAGCCAGAGATCCCGCCAAACACCGGAGCGATCGGAAGAACCTGCGTGGCCATTGCCGCCAAGCTATGGCTGATCAAACCCCTAGGTTTCCAATTGAATGAAAAAACCTTGAGACGTGCTGGACTGGATTACTGGGATCACCTTGAATGGGAAACCGTTGATCACTGGGAACAACTCACCGACCGCCTTGACACCCGTTTCTTCTTTTTTTCGAAAACTGCCAATAAAACCCTTTATTCCAATCACTTTCGCGAAGGGGATGCACTCGTGTTTGGAAGCGAAACTTCTGGATTGCCGGATTCCCTGCTCCATCCCGAAGACCAATCCGCCCTGAAAATCCCCATACGCAACAGCGTCCGCAGCTTGAATTTAAGCTGTAGTGTTGCAATTGCAGGGTACGAAATGGTCCGACAGATCGGTTTTGAATAATCTTGTGCTGGGAGCGCTTACTGCAATCCAAACCAGCTCGGGCTATATTGATAAGCATTATTCACCGTTGAATATCCAATCCAATTTTATGGAGTCATGATTGATGTCGAGAATTTTGTTTTCATTGGCAACACTATTGGTTGCTGTTTTAGCTAGTCCAGTACTTGCCGAAACGACCGTACCTTCCGTTATTGGAAGCAACATGGTTTTACAGCGAGAAAAACCAGTCCCCGTTTGGGGCTGGGATGAAGCCGGGCAAGAAGTCAGCGTCACTTTCAACGGGCAGACTGCTGTGACCAAGGCAGATTCAAATGGTCGGTGGCAAGTCAACCTGAAAGCCATGAAAGCCGGTGGACCCTTTGAAATGAAAATCGAGGGCAGCTCAAAAGTCAAACTTTCCAACATTCTCATCGGTGAGGTTTGGCTTTGCAGTGGACAATCCAACATGGAATGGACCGTCCAACGTTCCAGCAATTCTGCCCAAGAAATCAAGGCAGGCAACTATCCAAAAATTCGTCATATTAAGATTCCCCATCGTCCTTCGGATAAACCCGAGTCCAACGTTCCCTCCGATGGCTGGAAAGTCTGTAGCGAAAAAACTGTTGCCAATTTCACCGCTGTTGGATATTTTTTTGGTCGCCACCTCCACAAAGAACTTGGAGTTCCTATTGGGTTGATCGGTTCCAATTGGGGCGGAACCCGTATTGAACCATGGACCCCACCCGAAGGATTCAAAAAAGTCCCCGCACTCAAAGAAAGCCATGCAGACAAACTCGATTCTTTTCCGGCCAAAAACGGAAACAGGATTAATCACCAATCGCCATTGGCACTTTACAATGGAATGATTCATCCCTTGCTACCCTATTCGATCCGGGGCGCCATCTGGTACCAAGGAGAATCCAACAATGGCGAAGGCATGCTTTATTTCGAAAAAATGAAAGCACTTATCCACGGCTGGAGAGCAGTTTGGAAAAACCCAAATCTCCCCTTCTACTTTGTACAACTTGCACCTTTCAAGTACGGCAATGCCGCAGCACTTCCCTTTATCTGGGAAGCTCAGGCTAAAACACTGTCTGTTCCCCACACGGGAATGGCTGTCACAACCGACATTAGTACAGTGCGAAACATCCATCCACCAAACAAACAGGACGTCGGCGTAAGACTGGCTTTATGGGCCTTGGCTAAAGATTACGGAAAAAAAGGAGTGGTTTATTCCGGTCCTGTTTACCGGTCTATGAAAACTGCCGGGAACGAAATCACCTTGACTTTCGATCAGGTTGGGGCAGGATTGACAACGCGAGATGGTAAAATGCCATCGCATTTTACCATTGCTGGAGCCAACCAGGAATTTGTTGCGGCAACGGCAACGATCAAAGGCAATACGGTTGTTGTTTCTGCAGAGACTATTTCCAAACCGGTTGCCGTAAGATACGGCTGGGATCAGGTTGCTGAGCCTAACCTCGGAAACCAGTCCGGTTTACCCGCTTCACCTTTTCGGACCGACAACTGGGAGAAATAAATCTCAACTGTTCCATCTGAATCGCTGTTCACTCAACTGGGCTGGCTTTTTGCCAGCCTTTTTTTGGGGGGGCAAAACAAACACCTCGAAATCAGATATCACACACGCTGGCCGCGTGCTTCAGAGCCCTTATCCTATTCTTCCAGGTCGGTATGAATTCCTGAGCAACGTAGCCTTCATACCCAGTCTCGAGAATGGCGTTCATGATTGCCGGGTAATTGAGCTCCTGGTGTTCATCCAATTCCCCTCGCCCGGGATTACCCGCGGTATGGTAGTGACCAATGTAATCCTTGTAATGTTTCAACCTGCGAATGACATCACCATTCATAATCTGAACATGGTAGGCATCAAACAATAGTTTCATTCTTGGAGAACCCACCTTTCGAATCAAATCGACGCAAAAATCAACATCGTCCCCAAAGTACCCTGGATGCCCCTTCATCGGATGCGAATCGTCTCTTGAATTAAGATGCTCCAACACGATATTTATCTTTTTCTGTTCAGCATAACCCACCACTTCCTTCCAAAGCTTGACACAGTTCTTTGCCGATTGTTGCGGGTCGATCTCTTTCTCGGTCATGCCTGTGAACGTAATCACACTTGGCGACCCGACTGCGACAGCCAAGTCGATCCCCTTCAGTAACTTCTTCTTACACTCACCATGATTCTCAGGATTAACCGGTCCTTTGGCAAACCCATGGCTACCGACAAGTGAAATCTCCAGCCCCAACGCTCGCACGGCCGGGTAATGCGTGGCATTAATACCCTCAATCGCAACGAGCCCCATCTCTTTGCAGTGCTTGGCCAGTTCGACGGTCGGCATCGGGTTAAAACACCATCCCATCACCGATTGCCGAATTCGGCCATTTTTGACTTTGAAGTCGTCTAATGACTGGTCATCCCTAGAATCAAATCCTCCAGTTCCAGAAGCGATGCCACAATTCGCAAAAACGGCCGACCCTGCAATTGATGTGGAAATCATACCGCGTCGCGTCATCTTGTTTTTCATTTTGGCCTACCCGTGACTTAATTTTTAATCATTTTTCGTTGGTAAAGAGCGATAATTTTCTCGTGTCAGGACCCCAAACTCCAAGTTTCATCGTGATCCTTTGCCTGCAACAGCTTTATAATCCCGATCCCGAACAGCAACCCAATTCCACATAACCAAAGCACCCACGCTGGGAACCCGTTTTGATCTTGAGAAATCCAACCCGTTTCCACCAATACATCTTCGTAGTAGGCCATTGAAACCAGGATACCGTTGTTGAGAATGTGTAACAGCATCCCTGGCAGGATACTTCCACTCTTGATTGCGAGCCAAGCCAAGATGATTCCTGCCAAAAAAGAAGGTAGAAATTTCTGCGATGAAAGGTCCGTTAACGATAACGTATGAAACACACCAAAAATGAGCGATGACAGCAAAACGGCAACCCAAGCCTTATTTCGAGGAAAGATCGACCTTAACAAAACGCCACGAAAAAAGATCTCTTCACAAACAGCGGGGATCACCGACAAACACAAAATAACCAGCACGGGTGAGACTGTTCGCCATTGCCTGACTAAATCCCTAGCTTTTCCCAGGAGCTCTTTTTTCCATTGAGTTTCTTCGGCATCTCCCGCAACCGATACAAAACCGCTATTGATGGAATCCACCAGTTGCCCAAGCAATGGCCACATACAGATACCGATGACCACTGCGGCAAAATAGCCAGCGAAACTCCCAAATCGAAACCGAAGCGATTCCTTCACCCGAATTTGGCCATGCCACAAAAATCCGAAAGGGACGACGATGAAAACAAATAATGTCGAAGCTGCAAACGGAATGAGATTGACCCAGTAAGGCACCTGCTGAACCTCGATCCCGCGGTAATCTGCTACCCATTGGGGAACACTGCCTACCAACCCAATACTCAAAAAACTAAGCGGAAAGATTACCGCCAAACAAGACATCGCCCGGGCAATAGAAATTTCGTTGGAAGGTTCCGCACCCCGGGACACCAATGACCGCCAGCTTGTCTGGTTCCCATACAAAATCGAATCAGAACCAAAAATATTCGCTGCCAGCGACAAAGCCGACAAGCCATATAATATTGTCGACGTGATTGCAATGATTGCCGGTAAAGCCACTGCGGAGCCTTCCATGATTTCGCGGGCCAATAACACGATATTAATTAGCGGAATCACCGCCAACACACCAGACAATTCCAATCCAGGGGTAAGACTGATTATCCCGGGTGTAATGGAAACCAGCATCAACGGAACGATATAAGCCTGTGCCTCCTTAAAACTTCTGGCAAAACTTGTGACTGCCAGCAAAACCGATGAAAAGAAACTCGCAAACAATAACAACAAGGCAAAAACCTGGATCATTGCCATGAAACTGAATTGTTGGTCACCAAAAAGAATCGGTAGCAGTCCAAAAACCGCTAATGTCGAAAACATCCCTACCATGTTGACGATCGCTGTCAGCATCGCCACTGTCAACACGCCAATGAACTTTGCGGCCAAGACCTGGAAACGAGGTACGGGAGCCGCAATCAAGGCCTCCAGAGTACCTCGTTCACGCTCACCGGCTGTCAAGTCAATTGCCGGATAAACGGCACCTGTCATGGTCATCAAGATCAAAATCAATGGAACCAGATTGGCCATCGAAATCGCCCCGGTTGTCGCTTCTCCTTCAAGTGAAATCGTCTGGTACCTGGCTTCATCCCAAGCAATATTCCGACGTTCCAGACTCGTCTTGGCCAATACAAAATTGGTCAGGTCAATTCGCTTACGCAGGTAAGTGGCAGCCCGGGCACTGATGCCATTTTTTTGTTGAATAATTTCAATGGAAGTGCGACGCTCCGGAAAAAACTTTACCCGAATCCCAACATCCACTGCCCTTGATTTGACCCGATTCTCGAGCAAATCACTTTCGGGGGTTCCTGTTGACAAGTTGTTATCCGTGAAATAACGATGCTCTGACTTTCCGACAAAGAGCGGTTCGACATTGTCATCAGTTCTAGGCGCAATTCGATCGGCAATTGGAAAGTCCAGTTCTGGGAATACGAATGCCTCACCCAGGTTGATAAACTTTGCTATGAAAAACCGAACGAGCTGTTCTTCACTCATCCGTTGAGCAGGATCAAGATTTTCTACAAGATCACCTTGGGCATCGAAATACTGTTGGTCAAAAACATATTCATAAGCCACCTTTTGATCCGAACTGGCTACTGAAAAATAAAACTTCTGAAAGAGAATACTTAAAAGCGGATAAACCAACAGAGGCATGCAGACCAGCGTAATCATCGTGCGACGATCTCGCAAAATTTCCTTGAGTTCTTTCAAAGCCAATCGATAGGTGTTTTTGACACCCGAATTCCGCTGCCGTATCGGAAGGAGATCACTAGTCATTCTGTCCCTCCCCGTTTTCTGCCCTTGGTTCTTTCGAATCTCGTAGCGTTTGCTCTTGTTCAAACGTCAACTTTTCATCAATCACACCCGGCAAACCTGGTTCAGCCGTGACACCGCGCCTGACATCTACCTCAGCCTTGGTTTCAAGGATCTTCAGGAACATCTCCACGAGAGAGCTTTTTCCAGTCTTGTTTTGAAGCTCGGCCAATGTACCTTCCTCACGAAGCACCCCTTCAAATATCAAACCAAATCGGTCACAAAGCCTCTGAGCTTCATCTAAACGGTGAGTCGAAACAATGATCGCCTTTTCCTGGCTTCGCAGCAAATCGATATAATCAAAAACAGCCTTGCTCCCGACAACATCCAATCCTAATGTCGGTTCATCGAGTAGCATGACAGGCGGTTTGTGGATCAAGGCACGAGCAAGGTTTATTTTCTGTTTTTGCCCTGTACTCAAAGTCGCACATCGTTGATCGATAATTTCCTCAAGCGAAAAAATTTCAACAATTTCGTCCACGTTAGTCTGTGCCTGTTTTGACTCAACACCGTAGACGTCAGCAAAAAAAAGCAGCACCTCGCGTGCTGTGAGCCATTGGTACAAACCGATGGTTGCGGAAACAAAGCCGATCCGCCGTTTGACCTCGAAGGCATCGACCGAAGTCCTGTATCCACTCACTTCAGCATAGCCAGCATCCGGTTGGAGCAACCCGAGAATCATACGGAGCGTGGTGGTCTTACCGGCTCCATTTGGACCGAGCAAACCGTAGACTTCACCACCGGTCACTTCGAAGGAAAGATTATCGACAGCAATGACGGTCTGATGCTCATTGTTGAACTGCTTTCGAATGTCACAAACTTTTATTACGCTTTTTGACTTCAACACTTCAACACTTCAACACTTCAACACTTCAACACTTCAACACTTCAACACTTCAACACTTCAACACTTCAACACTTCAACACTTCAATCAGCGTGAGCAGTTCGATCAGTTTTCGGACA
>JAZABE010000271.1:0-7999 GCA_036137535.1 Planctomycetota bacterium
CAAAAACCCAAACTGGTTTTGAAAAGAATCTTTTTGTCATTGACTTTCTGACAACGCTGCAATTTTGAAAGACAAGCCAAGACGGGGTGCGCTAAAGAACTTGTCTTAGAACTAGGTTAACGATCGATGCTAGCACCGTCCACGTCTGGATTTATTGAAAAGCACTACTTAATTTCCATCGGCTGGCGCCAGATGAATTTCAAGAATCGTTTTCCTGACCAAAACAGGTTAAGCAGTCGTCTTTTGCTTGCTAGACCGTATATTTTAACAAAGGTCACCGGGGAGAGACGAATGTCGGATTAAGACGGTCGCTGGCGTCCTTTAGCAAACGGTGGACGCGGAACCATCGATGGCAAAAACCTTGTAGGGCTCGACGGTTGCCCCAGGCGGGGCGGCTGTCCCCGGTCAGCCATGCCGGCTTTTTGATTGTCGGCGGTTTATTTACCAAGAAATGCGTCCTGTCCGGACTTGTCAGGTTTGGCCTTGCCCTTGCCCGCTTTGGCGTTGGGTTCCGTGGTTTTTGCAGGTGCGAGACCCAGCGCTTGGGACAGTTTGTCTGCGACTGAAGTCAGGTCTTTGATTAACAGGCGGGTGGCTCGGCCATTGTCACCGGCTTTGTCGCCCAAGCCAGACTCGGCCGCCTGATCCGCCTCTTTTAATAATTGCTTGTAGCTACTGAGTTTAGACAACAATGTGGCATTGTTGTTTGCCCAGCGCAACAGGCCCGTGGGGCTGGCGGTTTCTCCAAAGGAAGCGACCAAGCTGGTTGAGACGGTTTTCACTCGGCGTCGGGATAATTCGATCCGATAGGCTGGCAGTTCAGGATTGTCTGAACCGGACCCCGTTTTATTGCGTCTTCCGGATTTTCCAGAGCCCCCGCCAGACATTCCGCCGCCACCGGGAGCCATGCCACTGCCCCCGCCACTGGCCAGGTCACCGGCACGGTCGCTTGCACTGGATTAGCTACTCCCGGCAGAACTGCTACTACCCCGGCTAATGCCATCAAGGCTGACCTCTTTTTTGCGGGCCGCCAAAATCGCGATCCGCTGTTGTTGGTATTCAAGGGCCTTGACCTCATTGCGGAGAATTTCGTGCATGAAGGTTGCGATCGATGTTGCGGTTGCTTCAAGCTTAGTTGCATCAAAAGTGTTGGTTTTGAGTTTTGACAAAGCAATCGCGGTATCGGCTTTAGTCCAGATTGGCGTCTTGGCATCTTTTATCAGATTGCTAAAGGCATCGATGTTGGCCGGGTCACCGAGATAGCTCAGGACTTGGACGGAGGTCCGTTGCATTGAGCGAAAAAGATCCTCGTCGAGCGTGGCCGGCTTGTTGCCGAGCAACGCTGTGAAAACCGGTTTTGTGGTACCGGCATCACTGGGGGTCGGTTTTTGAAAATCAATCGCGGCGATCCGGGCAATGCCCTTAAAGGCACCATATTTAAAATAGGCGAGTTGGGGGTCGTTCAACCTGTTGTACTTTTGAATGAGGTAGGGTAAGGCAGATGGAAACGGGGTGGGTGGGTTCATCCCGTTTTTGCCGACAACCGCATCGAGTTTCCCAATGTGTAGAAGAGCGTTATACCGGACCACGGGGTGATAATTTCCGTCAACGATCTGCCGGAACAGAGGGAAATAAACCTGGGTCACCAGGTAACGCCGCACGTCATTGTTGCGAACGCGGGTTGCATAGTCTTTGATCAGTCTTTGGTGCTTGCTGGTCAGGTTTTGCAATGAATCGCGATCATACCGGGTGAGTTCAGGGACGATCACTTGTGTGTAATAACCTCTAAACCTGTCGTTAATGGCACCGGTACGGAAGATTTCCCGGGCATTGTTGTCCTCAATGGACTTTCTTCTTTGCAAAGCTGCCTTGGCTTTTTTGAGATCACCGTTCATTTCAGGTTCGGCTTTGATTTTTTCCAGATCAAACTGGGCTGCCAAAGGCATCACCTGATAATCCTGCGCCACAACCACGTTTGACGTAATGATCATTAAGCCAAAGATAAAAAGGATGCGGATTTCTTGATTCATGAGCCTCTCCAAGTCATGCCTGCCCGGTCGCAGTCGCTTTAAACGCCGATTTGCCTACTGATAACTATAGGATATTCCAAACCGTTCTCCTTGTAGCCCAGAATACCCCTAGATTGCAGAAATTGTCAATTTCTTGGTGTTCTATCCCCAAAAATCACACCCGGACAAACGTTCTCCCCGGATGTCGCGGTTCAGAAGCGTCAGGCTAACAGCCGAACATTCGTTGAAATCGTTTTTTCCGTTTCCCTTGCAAACTCCGGCGGGCAGCAGAATTGCTATTTTTTCCCCCTTCTCACCCACTTATATTTACTGAGCTTCAGCGTTCAGTGAATTATTTCCGGAAAGATAGACATGTTGCCCACACTTGGAGTGGCCATTCTCTTGCTGTTAGAGGGGCCTTTATCCGAGCCGATTCAGTTACCCAAGCCGATTCAATCGCTCCAAGAACCGGCCAAGGCTCAACCGCCAGTGTTAATTCGGCCTCGAGTGAAACCAGAGTCGGCTCCTCAATTGGACCAAGATGCCCTCGAAGAAATCAAGAAGATCCGGGAGCGGATTGGCATCCGGCTCTTTTCGGGGTCCCAGAACCAACAGGAATTTGAATCTCAACTGCGAAGAGTGGGAGAACAGCGATTTGCCAGGAAAACCGAGGCAAGTCCCGAAATTAGGATCAAACCAACGCAGCCAGTCCGGGCTCCGCGGGTAGAGCCTGGCCCGCGCGACCCTTTCTCTCGGTTCCCGGCAACTGTGCGATCCCTGTTCTCAGCAGTGGAAAGTTTGGACCGGGAAGCGTTACAACTGGAAAAA
Source organism: Planctomycetota bacterium (assembly GCA_036137535.1). Taxonomy (GTDB): domain Bacteria; phylum Planctomycetota; class Planctomycetia; order Pirellulales; family Pirellulaceae; genus JABAAE01. The sequence continues at coordinate 2,838 of JAZABE010000271.1, forward strand.
ACGGGACAGTTTGAAAAATCCAAAAAACTCCGAAAACTGAGTCGAAGGATTCAAAAACAGATTCAACAAATGGTAAACCCGTGAGATAATTGACAATTTCACATTTTCTCAATCACAATAGGACGGGGTAAACTCGCATTTTTGACCGCCGACCCAGTTAAAAGTATTCTGGTTTTTCCAGCTGGGTCAGTTTGTCACTGTTTATCCGCTACTTTAACCCTGTATTCCTTTCAACAACACGGAGACCTCAATGGCTTCGACAATTCCCGGTTTTGCGGAAATTCTTATTCGTCGAAAGACCATTTCGAACGAGCAGTTTGTCGAGGCGGACCAAGTTGCGCGAGACACCGGCGGGTCCGCAGAAGACTCATTGGTCAAGCTCGGATATGCCACTTCAGAAGAGGTGATGCGTGCGGTCGCCGAGGAGCATCGTGTTGAATACGTTGATATTGCTAGGACCAAGATCCCCGACGACATTATTCAGCTGGTGCCGGAATCGGTAGCCCGAGAAAACAACGTCATGCCGATTGATGAAATCGATGGCGTTTTAAGAGTGGCCATTGGTAACCCCTCGGATGTCGATACCATTGAAAAGCTTCGTTTTATTCTGAACCGTGATGTTCGAATTTCACGGTCGCCTAAAGACGGAATCGTTGAGGCAATCAACCGACTCTATGGTCAAGTCGAGGGAGAATCGGCCGACTCGATTCTGCAGGAATTCACGGACACGGCCATTGATTTTACCGAAACGGAAGACGCTGATTTTGGGGTCGATGAGGGCATTGTTGATGAAAACAGTGCTCCCGTGGTCAAGTTGGTCCAGCTGATGATTCAGGAAGCAGTTCAGCTCAGGGCATCGGACATCCACGTGGAACCGTTTGAAGACCGCGTGCGAATTCGTTATCGCATCGATGGGCTGTTGCATGAGCGGGATAGCCCGCCCCGACGTTTGCTGGGTCCGCTGCTCTCCAGGATCAAGATTATTTCCAAGATTGACATTGCGGAGCGTCGTCGACCGCAGGATGGCCGAATCAAGATTACGGCCGGTGAAAAAGAGCTGGATTTGAGGGTCAGCGTGATTCCCACCAATCACGGACAATCGACAGTTATGCGGCTATTGGATCCCGACAATATCAAAGTGGGTATCCGGCAATTGGGCTTCAGTGAAGAGAATTTTCATCAGTTTCAGGGGCTGATCAAGCGACCGAACGGAATTATTTTGGTGACCGGTCCAACTGGCTCGGGCAAAACCACGACGCTTTACGCCGCCTTGAGTGCCCTCAATCGCCCGGATCGCAAGATCATCACCGCGGAGGATCCGGTGGAATATTACTTGCCCGGCATTAATCAGGTTCAAGTCGAGCACAAAATCGGCCTCGATTTTTCCCGGATTATTCGTTCGATGCTGCGGCAGGCTCCCAATATCATTCTGGTGGGTGAAATGCGAGATGCCGAGACAGCTTCTATCGGAATCGAGGCCTCTCTTACTGGACACTTGGTTTTCAGTACTTTGCACACGAATGATGCGCCCAGTGCGGTGACCCGCATGGTGGACATGGGAGTTCCCGGATATCTGGTTGCCAGCAGTGTTATTGCGATTATGGCTCAGCGACTGGTTCGGACGGTTTGCCCGAAGTGTCGACAAAAATACCGGCCCAGTGACGAAGTTTTGGCAGAAACGGGATTTACCCCGGAACAAATTGAAAATGCGACGTTTATGCGAGGAAAAGGCTGTAATCACTGCAACAAGTCGGGATTCAAGGGCCGCATCGGCATTTATGAGCTGCTTCCCGTGAATGGAAAAATCAGGGAGTTGATCTTTGCTGGAGCCAATACAACTGAAATTAGAAAATTAGCCATAAAGCAAGGAATGGCAACACTTTATATCGATGGCATGAACAAGGTTCTCAATGGAATCACGACCTTGGAAGAGGTGTATCGAGTTGCCAAGCGGACGGAGCAGGACGAATAAATGGCCGTTTTTTGCGAGGGTTGGTCCTGAAATTCGGACGTAGCCTAGTTTTTTCGCTTAGCCACGGTCCAAATGACAAAAAAGCTGGAAAGTTTTGTGGATATTGGGATAATGAACTTGCCCGCAAACTTTTCACAAAACCTTTTCACCTTTAGCCAGATTTGAAACCCATCACCCACAAAGCCCCGTAAAAACCAACTGGACAGCTGGTTTTTGAAACCGGATTCCGGTCGCGGGTTGGGTGTTGATCGCGATTTATTGGAGTGCCTTGAGACATGTCGCAAACTGTTCTGATTGATAAGCTTCTTCAGGCTTGTGTGAAGCAAGGTGCCAGCGATATCCATATCACGGTGGGGCAGCCCCCGGTTTTCCGCCTCCATGGCCGAATGCGCAAGCTGGAAACCAAAGTTTTGGAGGCCGATGATACGGTTGCCTTGATGAAGAGTATTGCCCCGGAGCGATGCCAGCGCGAGCTGCAGGAGTCCGGAAGCTCGGACTTTGGATTCGCCTTTGGTGAGATGGCCCGCTTCCGGGTGTCGATCTTTAAGCAGCGGGGGAATATCGCGATGGTACTGCGACAAATCCCCAATGACATGCTGACCCCCGAGCAGCTCGGCCTGCCTGACGTGCTTTGCAAATTGGTGATGCGTCCCCGGGGACTGTTTTTGGTGACCGGTCCGACCGGGTCGGGAAAAAGCACGACGCTGGCTAGTCTGATCAATTTTTTGAATGAGACCCAGGACCATCACATTATCACGATTGAAGACCCGATTGAGTTTTATCATTACCACAAGATGTCCACCGTTAACCAGCGGGAAGTGGGCGTTGACGTGCCGAGTTTTGCCGAAGCCATTCGTCGTGCGTTGCGGCAAGATCCGGATGTCATCCTGGTGGGTGAGTTGCGCGATCTGGAGACCATTGAGGCGGCAATTACGGCTGCGGAAACCGGGCACGTCGTGTTTGGAACATTGCATACCAATAGTGCTCAGGGAACGGTCAACCGGATCATTGATGCTTTTCCCGGCAACCTGCAAGACCAGATCCGCACGCAGTTGTCCACGGCGTTGATCGGGGTGCTGGCGCAAACGCTGTTGCCAAAGATTTCCGGTGGACGTTGTGCTGCTTATGAAACATTGGTGGTGACGCCGGGCGTGGCCAACCTGATTCGAGAAAACAAAACATTCCGGATTAACTCTGCGATTCAAACCGGAGCGAAATTTGGAATGAACCTGATGGATGACTCGTTATTTAACCACTGGGTTGAAGAACGGGTGGCAATGGAAGATGTGCTCGGTAAGGCGCAGGATCCAGATAGCTTGGCAAAGCGAATTGCAAACGCTCGCCGGGCAATGATCGAAGATCAAGGAGACGAAGAAGAAGACGAAGTGGAACAAGAAGCTTGATCTTCAGCGGATCGGATCCGATCCGCTGAAAGTGGGGCGTCGATTCAGAAGGATGATTCTTCTGGGTCGGGAACCGATGTATTGCTCAACGGAGAGTTGGATGGCTATTCGCCGCATAGGACAGATCTTTGTAGATATGGGTTTCATCACCGACGACCAGTTGGAGATGTTGCTTGAAGAACAAAGCCAAAACCCGGGACAGTTGCTCGGCAAAATTGCCGAGGATATGGGGCTGATCACCGATGAACAAATGGCCCAGGCGCTGGCGGAGCAACTCAACGTCCAGTTTGTTGACCTTGAGGGGGTTGAGATCCCCAAAAATGTGCTTTCGGAAATTTCCGACGCGATGGCCCAGTTGTATCGCGTGGTTCCGCTTCGCTTGTCAGACGATGTCTTGACCCTTGCCACGAGTGATCCGCAAAACCTTTCCATGCAAGACGAATTGCGTCGATTTCTGGGGTTTGAAATTCGGCTTTTGGTGGCGACGTCTGCCCAAATTGAAAAATCAATCAACAAATATTATTCCGATGACAACGAGAGTATCGAGAGCATTATTGCCGAGCTGCAAGACGATGAAGCGCTGATTGCCGCAGCCAAGGAATTGGAAGGTGACGGGGCGATCAAGCTGGATGCGATGTCCGAGCTGGTCGACAGTGCCCCGGTGCGAAAGCTGTTGAACATGGTGTTGCTGCTGGCGATTAAAGATCATGCGAGTGATGTTCACTTTGAGCCGTTCGAAGATGAATTTCGTATCCGCATCAAGGCGGATGGCGTTTTGTACGAGATGGTTCCTCCTCCGCGACACTTGGCGTTTGCAATCACAACGCGTATCAAGGTGATGGCGAACCTGGATATTGCCGAGCGCCGGTTGCCTCAGGATGGTCGAATCGAGTTGACCGTCGGCGGGCACCCTGTCGACCTCCGCGTTGCGGTGTGTCCGACCATGTTTGGCGAAAGCGTGGTGTTACGGGTTTTGGACCGCAGCGTGGTGTCCCTGGATTTGAACAACGTGGGCATGGCAGACGAGCTGATGGCGGAATTCCGTGGGATTATCGAGAAGCCCAATGGAATCGTGCTGGTTACCGGGCCGACAGGCTCGGGAAAAACCACGACCTTATACTCGGCCCTTTCCGAGTTGAATAAGATTGAAGACAAGATCATTACGACCGAGGATCCGGTCGAATACGATATTGACGGGATCGTTCAGATTCCCATTGATCACGAGGTCGGGATTACTTTTGCATCTTGCTTGCGTGCCATTTTGCGGCAAGACCCTGACAAGATCCTGGTGGGTGAAATTCGGGATATTGAAACCGCGGAGATTGCCGTCCAGGCGTCATTAACGGGGCACTTGGTTTTCAGCACTTTGCACACCAACGATGCCCCGAGCACGGTGACCCGAATGAAAGACATGGGTGTGCCGACGTTTTTGATCACTGCGACCGTGGAAGCCATCCTGGCGCAACGTCTCGTTCGTCGGATCTGTCCTGAATGTCGGCAAGAAACCGAGCCCAGCGAGCAAATGTTATACGAGCTGCGGATGTCGGCTGACGATGTTGCCGATCGGAAATTCTATCGCGGCGCGGGTTGTGATATTTGCAACAACAGTGGCTACAAGGGCCGAGTCGGATTGTTCGAGTTGATGATCATGGATGATGAGCTTCGCGCGATGGTGATGCGGAACGCTTCAGCAGACGAGTTGCGGGATGCCGCCAGCTCCAAGGGAATGGTCACATTGAGAACGGCTGGCATGGAATTTGTTTATGACGGCACAACGACTTTGGAAG
>JAZABE010000272.1:0-1192 GCA_036137535.1 Planctomycetota bacterium
AGTTAACAGTCCCAGTAAAACCTGAATTGAAACGAATGCAAAAATAATTCGAGTCCAGCGACGAATGTTTTGGGTTTGCCGCTGGGAGCGAATTTCTGAGATCAAGATGACAATCGACAAAACTGCCACTGCTCCTGCAAAAATGAGATGTCCCCCGATCAACCACCTGAAGAAAAGAAACGACGCAGATTCTTCAATGTGTCGTAAATTAGCCCCTAGGAGCAGTTGGAGAAAGGTGCAGAAGAGCAGCAGTAGAAGCATTGTGGAAAAAAAGGAATTCCGTTGAGCCGAGTTTTCTTGAGTGGGATCGCTGACTGGAGCAACTTGGCTCCGGAAACTCAGGGTCGCAAAGGCGCCGGTGTAGGCAAAAAACAGAGGTCCGACACAACCATGCACCTGGGCAAGGAATCGATCAATGGCCAAAACTCGTAAGCCGCCCAGCAGTCCTTGGGCAATGACCAGCACCAAGGCGCCGATCGACAACAATCTCAGGTTCCGGTCTGCGGTGTTTCGAAAGGTTGAAACCACCAGGACGATGGCCACGATTCCCGCCAAGCTTCCAAGTAACCGGTGTCCATGTTCGATGAAGATATCCCATGGACCCAGTAACCAGGTGGTGTAAGGGTAGAGGAAAAGGTTATAGCCATAGGTGTTAGGCCAATCGGGAACGGCCATTCCGGCATCCGTTGTGGTCACAAGTCCCCCAACCCAGATCAAGGGAAACGTGATGAGTGCCAACACGACGGACCATCGAAAAGGCCAGTTGGGGGACTCGTGTTTTGCCGTGACCGCCTCAGTCATGATTTGACTCATTTTGGATTGGGTTAACTGGATTTTTGTCCTTGGTTCCCGGAGGTTGTGTTTCGGATTTTCGGGCGCCGGCTGTTGGCAGTGGTGGATCCGTTTGCATCAAGTAATCCCTGGTCGCATCGGGATGGCTGTACTCGTACGGCCCCCTGGAGACGATGGGTTGAAAGTCAAAATTGCCATGCCCGGGAGGGCTGGGAGCCGCCCACTCCAAGGTGTTGGCATGCCAGGGGTTTCGGTCGGCTTTTTTTCCATACCACAGGCTGGCGAAAAAATTCACCACGAAAATGATTTGAACGACACCCATTCCAATCGCACAAATCGTGATGAATTCATTAATCCACATGATCGCCTGGTAATCTTCGGCCATGACGAAAATTTTTGA
>JAZABE010000273.1:0-7176 GCA_036137535.1 Planctomycetota bacterium
TATTTGGGGTTGGATTATGATGAGTCGACCCCATTACAGGAGCCAACATGAGATTATTGATTTTACTTGTATTTTCCGTCGTGTTTTGTTTGTCGACCCGAGGTAAAGCAGAGGAATCCGATCGAGCGAAGCCCAATGTCTTACTGATGATGGTTGACGATCTGGGGTTTTCCGATATTGGCTGTTTTGGCGGCGAAATTCAAACGCCCAACTTGGATCGGCTTGCAAAAAACGGGGTGCGAATGACGCAGTTTTACAATTGTGCCAAATGTGAAACGACCCGAGCCACATTGCTGAGCGGTCGATACTACCCAGAAGTTGGGAACCAAAAACTGGAGAACTGTATCACGTTAGCAGAGGGGATGAAGCTTGGCGGCTATCGGACGATCATGACTGGGAAATGGCACCTGCAGGATGACCCGATTGCAAGGGGTTTTGAGCAGTATTTTGGTCACCTGAGTGGTGCGACGAACTTCTTCATCGGGGATGATACGTTTCGACTAGGGCAACAAAAGTTTGAAGTTCCCAAGCAGGGATTTTACACGACTGATGCCAATGTCGATTATGCGATTCAATTCCTGAATCAGACAGCAACGAGTCGCCAACCGTTTTTCTTATATATTGCTTTCAATGCACCTCATTATCCACTTCAGGCTCCCGAAGCTGATGTCAAAAAATATATCGGCCAATACCGGGGCGGCTGGGATCGTATGCGTGCAGCCCGATTTGAACGACAAAAGGCGATGGGGCTGTGGCCCCAGGGAACTCAGCTTTCGCCTCGGCCATCCGATGTGGCGGCTTGGGATTCTTTGACAGCCAAGCAGCAAAAACACGAGGACCTAATGATGGCTACGTTTGCTGGGATGGTTGATCGTGTTGATCAAAACATCGGTCGACTCTTAACGTATCTGGAATCGAAAAACGAACTGGACAATACACTTATCCTGTTTCTCAGTGATAACGGGGCATGCCCGTTTCAGAGATCCAAGCCACCGTCAATCGAGAACCGCTTGAAACCGTGGGACCCTGACTCCTATTGGACCTATGATAAAGGCTGGGCACACGCCGGTAATACACCGTTTCGAGAATACAAACAGAACCAACATGAAGGGGGAATCAATACTCCGTTTATTGCTCATTGGCCGAAAGGAATTTCCAAGGATCTCAATGGCTCTATTCAGAGGGAACCAGCTCACTTGGTGGATGTTTTGCCGACTCTTCTAGATGTTGCAAACGTCGATTACCCGTCTTCCTATGGGGACACGATCGTTGGGCCTAAGCGGGGATTGAGTCTGTTACCTGCATTTCAGGGAAAGTCCTTGCAAAGAAAAGCACCACTAGCCTTTAGCTTTTATGGGAAAAACAATGCATTGCGCAAAGGTAAATGGAAAATCGTTAATAAGAACTTCATGGATTTCGAGTTGTTTGACCTGTCAAAGGATCGCACTGAGTTAAATGATCTTTCCAAATCGAACCCGGAAAAATTTCAGGAAATGAGTCAAGCCATGAAAAAACTGTTCGAAGAAATTGGCATCAAGATCAAGAAAAAAAGTGGAAAGACAAATAAAAAACAAGGTCAGGTGAAAAAGAACCGGTAGTGGAAGACCAGTAATATGTGTTGCGACCGCACTCCCTGTTGCCCGCTAAAATGAATCATTAGTTTTAGTGGGCTACTTCTTTTTAGTTTAGAGATTTGCTTCCTTGGTAATGTAAGTAAAGCATCCAGAATCCTAGCAGAATTGTGGGTAACGCTTCCTGGAAAGTCCACCACAGAGGCATTTGAGACTTCAGCCCGATCCAACCCAAAATCGCGCCCAAGAGGATCAGTAACAGTGCGATCCAACGGATCGCATTCCAATACTGGAGGACTTGAAAAGAGACATAGCAAAAGACGATGCCGAGTAAGGCATAAAAAGCAGATAAGGAACGGGCCAGGTATTCGACAATGGGGGCGTTTGGCATTGTCCCCAGTCCCAGTTGTTCATGGAATGACTCCATCCAGGAAAACGGCATCACGACTGCACCCATCGCCAGAAGGCTGGGAAACCCAATAATGCGTAGTAGCCAACTGAGAATCTTCTGCTGCTGGTTCATGAATATCTTTCTGAGAGAATGGTTCGGAAACCCCTCGTTTCCTAAATGACGTTGTTCTTGAAATTTCCAGCTTGCAGTTTCTAGCGATTGCTGGGCGTATTTAATCGGCTCGGGTTACCTCTGGCCGGAACCCAGCCCTTTCTGACTGAATTAACCCCTACAAACGGAATGTTCCGTATCCCGTGTGGGGTGTATTGCTACTACCGCTGGCAAAAAAAATAAAATTTAGCTGGCAAAAATTAAACCAATGGGTATCATTTGCCAACGAGTTTCGCGGCAAAAGTACCTACCGAAGACCTATAGGCAAAGTACTTTAATTCTTAGAAGGACGGATAATACAAGAGGAACGGATTCAGGGTTGGTCTACATTTGAGACAATTGCCATGTCTACTCAAGCAAAATATGGATGGTCCATCGGACTGATAGTGATGGGGGTGGTGCTTGCACTTCCATTCCGTCACTCGCCAATTGACGATCGGCAAGTGGTGGCGTCCGAGGATTCCAGCTTTAGAAAAAACGCAGTCCCTAGGCAGGGGCCGTTGGACGACGATCCTGTGAATCAAAACGCGTCATCCGGGGCGAAGAAGCTTGGGGATTCTCAGCTACTCCCGGATTCAGGGCAACCACCACACCAAGCGGCTCCTCAACAAAATCAACCCAAACAAAATCAACCCAGTTCGGGACCGATTGTTGGCCAGGTCCCCAATCGGTTTGAATCCCCCACCGCGACTCCGCCCAAGGTGATTGATACTGAAGTTATTGACATGCGTCCGCCAGAACATTTGCAGCCTGTTGAATTTTCCAATGAACGGGTAATCCGGAAAATGCCGTCGACGGTAGGGCCTTACCGCATGAAGCCGGTTCGATCAAACCGCTTTGTGCGGGCGAGCCAGACCAACCGTGATGCAAACGTTTCTGGACCGATGACTCGGCAAAAGGTGATTCATTACAAACTGCGCGACGGCGATTCTCTACGTTCGATCGCCCGGCGTTATCTGGGGAATGAGAGTCGATATCAGGATATTCTATTGGATAACCGCCATATCTTGACCAATGGCGAGTCGTTTCTTCCAGTAGGGCAGTTGATTACGATCGTCCTGCCAGAATAGCCCAGAGGGTTGTCCATACCAGATAGACGATCAACCTGAAGTCGCTGTCACAATCTCTTCGGCCACCTGTTCGTTGGATTGGGAATGGCTCCGTTCAATCCATCGCACTTCCGAAAGTCCGCGGAACCAGGTTTCCTGATGTCGAGCGAATTGATGAGTGCGATTCTTGACGAGCTGAATCACCTCATCGGTTGCGACTTTTTCATCTAGCAGTTCGCAGACTTCCCGGTAGCCAACTGCTTGCGAAGCGGTGCGTCCCAATTGGCCGTATTTTTCGCGAAGCCCTTTGACTTCATCAATGAACCCCCTGGCAAACATCTGTTCCACCCGGCGATCGATCCGTTCATGGAGGTGTTCCCGTGGCCACCTTAAAGCAAACGCCCGGTTTTCATTGGCATTGGTACTCTCATCAAACTGAGTTTGCATGTGACTGATGGGGACTCCGGTCGTTTTGTAGACTTCCAGCGCCCGTATAATGCGACGAGTGTCATTCGGATGGAGTTTGTGGGCGGACAAAGGATCGACCTGTTGCAGACGTTGGATCAGATGTTCAGATCCAATGTCTTTAATTTCTTTGAGTATTGCGTTGCGAAAATCCCAGTCTGCCGGCGGCCCCTGGAAGGCTCCCCGTAAAATGGTTTTTAAATAAAGCGCGGTTCCACCAACAAATAAAACTTTTTTCCCTCGGTTTTGAATCTCCCGGATTTTGGAGAATGCGGCATCGCAATATTCATTGACACTAAATTCCTTTGGCGGTTCAACAATGTCGATTAAATGATGGGGGCACCGTTTCCGGTTCTCAAGATTTGGCTTTGCGGTCCCAATATCCATATCTTGGTAAATGGCCATGGAATCAAGCGAAATAATTTCTGCGTCCAATGCCTCGGCAATTAGCATTGCAATTGCCGATTTTCCTGAAGCAGTTGCCCCGGTTAAATACCAGCAGGTTCGTGCCAATTCACGCTGTCGATCAAATTCTTCGTCGGATACTTGCATCTGGAGAGTACTTGCATCTTGAGAGTTCGGCTCGAAGCGATCATGATTGATAATTCAAATCACGGTTGTTCGAAGAGAACTGTGTGGATTGAAACGTACAAACTATATCGTCAGTTGAAAAAGTAAAAGTCACAAAAGTAACCTGATAGCTCAATGACGGAAAAAAAATTGACGGATATTCTGGATTCCCTGATCGCTGTGTTGCAGGACCGAAAGTCTCATCCAGACGAAAAATCGTATACTTCGTTGCTTTTTCAGCAGGGCGAAACCGGAATCGGTGAGAAAATCTTGGAAGAAGCGCAGGAACTGGTTGAATCTGCATTTGAAAGCGGTGAACAAGCAGATCAGCACTTGATTCATGAAGCGGCGGATCTTCTGTTTCATGTTATGGTGTTGTTGGTTCACAAGGGACTGACGCTTGTGGAAGTTCGCAACGAATTGTCGAGGCGGTTTGGAACTTCTGGTCTGGAAGAAAAAGCAAGCCGGGAAAAATAGTTGGAGATTTTGGACAAGTCATGGGAAAAATTATTTTGTCATTGATTGTGTTGGTTGTGCATCAGGGGTTGCTGGGGCAGGAAAAAAAACCGTCAGAAAAATGGGAAAAGAGTATTCAGGGTTTTGAAGCGTTGGATCAAAAGAATCCACCCCAGCAGGATTCCGTGCTGTTTTTGGGGAGCTCCAGTATCCGCATGTGGAAGTTGACCAAGTGGTTTCCCCAAAAACCCTATCTCAATCGCGGGTTTGGCGGATCCGAAATATCAGATTCCATCTACTTCTTTGATCGAATCGTGAAAGTGTACCGACCCAGGACGATTGTGTTTTATGCCGGGGACAATGATATCGCTAAAGGCAAATCAGCCCAAAAGGTGTTTGAAGACTTCAAGACTTTTTCTTTGAAAGTGGAAAAATCGTTGCCGGAAACCAAGATTGTTTTTGTGGCCATTAAACCCAGCCTGAAAAGATGGCAGCTTGTGAATTCGATGCGTGAAGCCAACAACATGATTGCGAGGTTTGCTTCGGGAAAAGACAAGATTGTATTTGCGGACGTTGACAAACCCATGATTGGCAAAGATGGTCTGCCCAAGGAGGATCTTTTCCTCAGAGACGGTTTACACATGAATGAAGACGGTTATCAGGTCTGGTATGATGTTATTCATCCACTATTGAAATGACTCAAATTCGTTGTTCCCGGTTTTCGAACTGTAACCATGACTCCAGTCTCCCCGTTTTCCCGTCGTCAAGCACTCTTGGCTTCGGCGGCAGCGACCTGCACCTCGTTTTTTGATCTGCCGACTTTTGCCATATCAAACGGTTTTGCAGATAGCACAGACGATGCTTTCGGCGGGCTTCCCATGGGTGTTCAAAGTTATTCGCTGCGAAATTTTTCGCTGGTTGAAGCCGTTCGTCACATTAGCGGTATGGGCTTAAAGTATGTCGAGTTTTATAGCAAACACCTGAATCCCGGGGGCCCGGATCAACAGGTTCAGGACGTGAAGGAACTTTGTAAAAAAGCCGGGATTTCAATTAATGCCCATGGCGTGTCAACCTTTTCCAAAAATCACGAAAACAACGGGAGAATTTTTGAGTTCGCCAAGCGAGCCGGCATCAAGAACCTAACGGCCAATCCTCAGCCAGATGCCTTTGATAGTCTTGAGCGATGGTGCGCCAAATACAAGATCCGGATCTGTATTCATAATCACGGGCCGGGGTCACTTTATGATAAGATTTCCGATGTCACCAAAGCGGTAAAGGGCCGCCATCCCTTGATTGGTGCCTGTGTCGACACAGGGCATTTTATTCGCAGTCAGGAAGATCCGGTTCAAGCAGTGCACCAGTTAAAAGGAAGGGTGTTTGCCTTACACGTCAAAGACGAAGAAAAGAGAGAAAAGCGGTCCAAGAATGTTATCATTGGCACAGGCCATCTTGACCTGGTTGGCTTGTTTCAATCGCTTCGAGATACAGAATTTCCGGCTGACGGATCGGTTTCATTGGAGTATGAAGCCAACCCTAATAACCCAATTGACGATATTAAACAGTGCATTGTCCAAGCCCAGGCAGCGATTAGCAAGCTCAAGTAAGTGACTGGTAAGTCTTAGGCAGTGTCACGCGGTTTCGTGGGGGGCAACCTCGCGGATCGGAATTCATTGAAATTTCAAACAACTGATTTGTGTGATCTGTGGAAAAAGTTGCAATTTTTGTCGATGTTCAGAATGTCTATTACACCACTAGGCAACGGTACCAGCGTCAATTCAATTACCGAGTTTTTTGGGAGCAAGCCACAAAAAACCGTGATGTTGTGGTAGCATTCGCCTATGCCATCGAACGCCACAATCCCAAGCAACAGAGCTTCCAACAAATCCTGCGAGAGATTGGTTTTGAAGTCAAGCTAAAACCTTACATTCAGAGAAGTGATGGAAGTTCCAAAGGGGATTGGGACGTTGGGATTACCTTAGACCTAGTGGAACAAGCCGAGCAAGCTGATGTGATGGTGTTGGCTTCCGGTGATGGTGATTTTGACTTGGCATTACAACGAGTCCAGACGCGGTTTGGTGTGAGTACGGAGGTGTATGGCGTGCCGGAACTCACTGCAGACTCACTGATTCAGTCGACAGATTTGTTTGTTCCCATTGATGCCGAATTGCTACTGTGAATTCAAACACTCGCGGTATCTAGTACCCGCAAGCAGAGGCTATTGGGTTGAACGGGTCCCAATTGTTCAATTTCTTTCATTGACTTTTGGGCAGCAATGGCGTTGGAGCCATAGGTCATGATCACCAAGGGCACAAATGGGTCTTTTTCTTCATTGGGTTCATGTTGAATCACGGAGCTGATTGACATTCCGTTTTTCCCGAAAATTCCCGCGATCTTGGACAGCATCCCCGGTTGGTCTTTGATCATGAATCGTGTGAAATAACGGCTGACCGTATTTTTCGGTTCGAGGATTTTGACCTTTGCTTCCTGGTCTGACCAGAGCTCG
>JAZABE010000274.1:0-12014 GCA_036137535.1 Planctomycetota bacterium
ATTACGAATCCAACATGATTTCATCCCGACCGTATCATTCGTTAATGATCGCAAATAAAAAAAAGCAACTTCATCATCCTGTTCGATAATGGCCTCAATGCCCTCATAGGGAGATGTCTCAGCGAAAACAAGATGCGGATGGTTCATGGGCTAAAAAAGGCCTAACATTCGGGGTTCGAAAAGTCGGTCGATACCTGCGAATAAGTTTCCGGAAAATGAAACGACCGGATCCAACTCAACCGCATTTCCAAAACCGGTCTCAAAATTACGAGCCAGCGATCACATGAAGGAAGAAAACCCGACGGCAGGCTTGATCTCGATGGGTTCGCTTAAAAAATCGGACCCGATAAACTATCGGGATCCGGTTTTCCTGGAATTCACCTCAAGCGTCAAACAGACTACTGCATTGAACGTTTATGATTCAAAACTTTTTGGGGAAATAGGGGCCTCCATAAATGGCACTATCACCCAGTTCTTCTTCAATGCGAAGCAATTGATTGTATTTCGCCATTCGATCGCTCCGTGAAGCAGACCCAGTCTTAATCTGGCCAGTCGACATCGCAACCGCCAGGTCCGCAATCGTTGTGTCCTCGGTTTCACCACTGCGATGGGAAGAGACACTAGAATAACCATTGCGTTTGGCGAGTTGAATAGCTTCAACCGTTTCCGTCAGCGAACCGATTTGGTTAACTTTTATCAAAATGCTGTTCGCGATCCCTTCATCAATACCACGTTGCAACCGCGTGACATTAGTGACAAACAAGTCGTCGCCGACGAGTTGCACCTGTCCACCAACCTTTTCAGTAAGAGCTTTCCAAGCTTCCCAGTCGTCTTCGGCACATCCATCCTCAATCGAACAAATCGGGTAACGGCTGGCCCAATCTGCCAGGAAATCCACCATCTCGTCAGACGAAAGCTCCTTGCCATCGATTTTATATTTTCCGGTTGTAGCATCATAAAACTCCGTTGCCGCAACATCGAGTGCAATCTGAACTTGATCACCAGCACGGTATCCGGCTTTTTCGATTGCCAATGAAATCAGGTCTAACGCCTCTCCGTTGCTGCCAAGATCCGGAGCGAATCCTCCTTCGTCGCCGACCGATGTATTGAGTCCACGATCTTTCAAAACACTTTTCAAGCAATGAAAAACTTCAACTCCGCAGCGTAAGGCATCCGAAAACCGTTCAAAGCCCAATGGCATTACCATAAATTCCTGAACATCCACGGAGTTGTCAGCGTGTTCGCCACCATTAAGAATATTCATCATCGGTGCCGGAAGAACTCTAGCCCCCGCGCCTCCGAGATAACGGTAAAGTGGCTGACCAGTAAATTCAGCGGCAGCTTTGGCAACAGCAAGGGAAACACCCAAGACAGCGTTGGCACCTAACTTCTTTTTGTTGGGCGTCCCATCCATTTCGATCATTGCACGATCGATCCCGGTTTGATCCAAAGCATCCATGCCAACAATTGCTTCAGCAATCATGGTATTGATATGGTCAACAGCCTTAGTCACCCCTTTTCCCATGTAATAGTTCGGCACATCATCACGCAACTCCCAAGCTTCGTGAGCACCCGTACTGGCGCCGCTTGGCACGGCCGCAGTCCCTTTACTGCCATCCGCTAGAATGACATCGACTTCAACTGTTGGATTGCCACGACTGTCGAGAATTTGACGGCCATGAATGTCAATAATGTTGGTCATTGTTTTCCCAATTGGTTAAGGATTGTCCCTTCAGAGGCGGCAACAAATAAGGCGATTTTATTGCCGAAATATTCTTGATTTGGCCTGATATTCTCGCGAATTTTTGAAAGAATAACTAGGCACCAACTATTGAATTGGCGTCCGTGTTCGCGAACTCCTGAAATTCGGCCGTCAAATTCAAACCAATTTAACCAATTAGGCTGACTTCTCGCATCTTTAGGCACATGTTGGGCAAAAGATTGCGTCATTATGACCCCGCTCGAGAATTTTTGTCCGGCAAGCTACATGCCGGTACCAACTTAAATTTCAAAAAACACAACCCTCAAAAAGGATTATTTTGTTTACCGGACTTGTAGAACAACTCGGCAAGGTCCATTCCGTGGAAGTCAACGACGGAGGATACCAACTGAAAATCGATGCTGGTCATCTGTTTGGCAGCGTCAACATCGGCGAAAGTATTGCTGTCAATGGTTGCTGCTTGACGGTCGTCGAATTCAATGACAACATTTTGATTTTTGACGCGGGACAAGAGACTTGGTCGAGAACCACAATGCGGAACTTGGTCGCTGGTTCAGTTGTCAACTTGGAACGGGCATTAAAAGTTGGTGATCGTCTCGGGGGACACTATGTGACTGGACATATCGATGGCACCGGGATCCTTGCCCGTCGGGTAGACGATGAAAAATGGTCAACGTTTGTATTTGATGCTCCAAGTCCATTGATGAATCAAATGGCTTCCAAAGGCTCGATCGCGGTTGATGGCATCAGCTTAACCTTGGTCGAAGTGACTGACTCCACATTCAGTGTCGCCTTGATCCCCCATACTTTAGAGATCACGACCTTGGGCGAACTTCATCCCGGAGATCCAGTGAACTTGGAAACTGATGTGTTAGCAAAATATGTTGATCGACAAATTCATTGTGCGGATCAATGAACTTTAACCGAATCCCTATCCCTAGTTCCACGACATGAGTTCCAAGCAGACCGTTTCATTTCTGACCCAGCGTTTCCGAGAAGTCGGCTTACAACCTGATTCTCGTCACGGCCAAAATTTCTTGATCGACATGAACCTAATCAACCTGCTTGTTGATTCTGCCAAAATCGATCAAAACGACTTGGTACTAGAAATTGGAACAGGAACAGGTTCGTTGACATCGTTGATTGCCGCACGCGCAGGGCATGTCATTACGGTTGAAATTGACGCCCATTTGCACCAACTCGCCCGTGAAGAACTTGAAGAATTCGACAACATCACGATGTTGCAACAAGATGCCCTTCGAAACAAAAATAACTTTAGTAAAGTTCTACTGGAGACAATTAAGGCTGAATTTTCCAAACTTGAAAACGGAAATTTCAAACTGGTCGCGAACCTCCCTTACAACGTTGCGACACCCGTCATTTCAAACTTATTGCTGACCGACACCCTGCCCGCCTCTCTGACGGTAACCATCCAAAAGGAACTGGCCGACCGAATCGTCGCCAAACCCCGGACCAAGGACTACAGTGCATTGAGTATCTGGATGCAAAGTCTATGCGATTGTCAAATCGTTCGCGTTATGGCACCCAGTGTCTTCTGGCCTCGACCAAAAGTTCATTCAGCTATCATCCATCTTGAACACTCACTTGAAAAACGGGCATTGATTTCCGATGTCCAGTTTTACCACGGGTTCGTCCGCGCTTTGTTTTTTCACCGTAGAAAATTTCTTCGGAGCGTGGCGATTAGTGCGTTCAAGGGAAAGTTGCAAAAATTCGACATCGATGAAGTCATCGAAAAACTCGGGCATGGCCCCCAGGCCAGGGCCGAAGAACTCCAGGTCGAACAAATTCGGGAACTGGCAGAGGGTTTCTTGGAAAAACTGGAAAAGGTCAAATCATCCACCTAAAAAAATCTATTCGGTGAGCACGTCTTTTCGTAGTCTCAGCTTGTCGTCCCGCAATCCTCCCAAACCCCTTTCAGCCATCGGTCAGTATCACAATCGAAAAACAAACTGTCTTTGTTTGTTTTGAATGATCTTCGGTTGTTGACGATCAACTCCTGCAGGTCGCTTCCGTTGCGCAAAACGTGATCAGCATCACGATCCAGATGACGTCCAAAAAATGCCAATAAGTCGCGCAGATATCGACTGTCCAATGTCGTTCATGATCGTATCGGTCTCGGCCAGTTTGAATCCAAATATAAATCAAGAAAACAATACCACCGATGACATGCAGCGCATGCAGAAACGCCAACGTGAAACTGATCCCATAAAGTTTTCCGGTTCCCTGCTCAGAACTCAGATGAGTTGAAATCAAGCGGAACATCCCCTCGATTTGCAAGGTTAAAAAAGCAAACACCAGTAAAAAACTTAGGGCCAATAATCTTCGGTATTGAATCTGTTTCTCGCGATGAACATTTAAGACCGAAAAATGCAACACCAAGCTGTTGGCAATGAGCACAACCGTACTGACTAGGAATGAAACCGGCATCACCAGCGGTTCCATGCTAATTGAAACCGAGGTTCGAATGATTACATAAGCAACAAGGCTGGCAACAAAAAAGATCGCAAGCGACACAATCAAAATGTTAACACCAAGTTTTTCCCGATAAAGCTGCGGCCTAGATTTCAGGGTATCGGCTTCATTTCGCAACATAACACAACCGGGCGCACTCAATCACTGACAACCGGATTTCCACCAATAATGTGCGCAGGACGTTCATTTTTGGGAAAAGCGGAGATGTCTTCTTGGTACTGATAGGTGTCCAGTAAAGTCATTGAAATAAACAATGCCGCGAACAGAAAAGAAGAGAAAAACATCAACTGGTTAAATCCTTTGTCGTAGAGTACATGCATAAAAAAGAAGATCACCAACATCGCCTTGGCTGTTGCGATGCCCATCGAAACCCAAAGCTCCCACTGTTGGATCATGAGAACTTCGGTCAATTCTGACATAATCACCGTCAAGACAGTCAAAAACACCAGGGAAAAGAACACGGCTAACAACATCCACGCAGGCATTGGGTGGGCAAAATAGGCATGATCTTCAGAATGTTGGCTATCAGACATATTGCATCTTCATTAATGAATCAGGTACATCATTGGGAACAGGTAAATCCAGATCAGATCGACCAAGTGCCAGTAGAGCCCAACGTTTTCAACTGGGCCAAAATAATTTTTCCGGAAATGCAAACACAGTGTCCGGTATAACAACCAGATCAACACCACGATTCCAGCAATAATGTGGATCGCGTGCAGTCCGGTCATCGCATAATAAATACTAAAGAAACCTCCCAAGTACGGTTCCTTTTCCGGTTCGTCAGCTTTGGGATCATTACCGTGTTGCTCATCACCGTGTTGCTCATCACCGTGTCCGGGATCCAAATTGGAATGAGCAGCATGAGTCCCATGGTCATCATGACCACTGGAAGGCATAGCCCAAGCGATCCCTAAACCTAGGAAATAACCTAAAAATGAAATCGTCAGGCAGAGATAAAACTTAAACCACAGGTTCGATTCCTTGAGCTTACAAAGCAATGCCATCACTGCCGCAAAGAGCGTCAACACAATGAATGGACTGCTGATCCAAAACAGGTAGGGCGGATGTTCGGGCTGAGGCTGGCCGTACGTGTAGTAAGTTGCCCAAAACAAACCTAATTCCCATTTGTGCGTGTATTCAATTGCTTTGACACCAAGGAAAATATTCGCACAAACAATCGTGATCACGATATTGATAATCGCCGCACGGTGTTGTTCTAGTTGGGTACAGCGAACGGCCCAGGCCATCGTCAAGCTGCTAAACAACAAGACGATCGTGTTAAGACCACCTAACCACTTGTCGAGGTGCACGTGAGCGGCTTCGAAAATTTCAGGATTGTGGTTTCGATAAATAATGTAGGCAACAAAAAGACCACTGAAGAACAGGATCTCCTGAACCAAAAACAACCACATTCCCAGCTTGCCAGAATCGAACTGTTGTTCTGCACTGTCAAAGTGGTGCGCTATAAACGGACCATCAGGGTGCTCATGATGACCATGGTCATCATGAGTGCCGTCAGGATGTTCGACAGATTCGGCTGTCGTCATTTGCTTCTCCAGGTCACCCAGTGGTTGCCCACTCAGTTTGTTTCTACGGGTTCAGGAACGTCAGCTGGTGTTTCCGTAGGTTTCGGCAATATAGGTACATAGCCATCAACCTTTTCATCAAACTCAACTGATTCGAAATCATAAGGATCATTCAAAATAACGTCGTGTTCGAAATTATGGAAAGTCGGTGGTGAACAGCATTGAAATTCAAGTGTTGCCGCTCCCCAAGGATTCCCAGTTGCCCGCTTTCCGCGCCACAGCGAAACGATCAGCACGTAAGCTGCAATGGCGAGCCCCACCCCAAGGACCATCGCACCAATCGTTGAAATCTGATGAAACAACTGGAATTCTGGATCGTATCGTGCGTAACGCCTTGGCATCCCCCGGCTACCCATAATGAATTGGGGGAAGAAAGTCAGGTTAAAACCGATAAATGTCAGCAAACATCCCAGCTGACATCATTTTTCACTGTACATCCTGCCAAACATTTTTGGCAACCTATGGTAAACGCCTCCGAGAAAGGCAATCAGTGTCCCGCCCACCATCACATAGTTAAAATGAGCGACCACAAAGTAAGTGTCATGCAAGTGAATATCAGTCGACAGGGTTCCCAGTGGTAACCCTGTTAACCCCCCAATTCCAAAAAGGAAAATGAACGACAATGCGTAGCACATCGGTGTCGTCAACGCGATTGAGCCCTTATAGAGTGTCGCAACCCAGTTAAACACTTTGACTGCTGATGGCACGGCCACACTAAATGTCAATGCACTGAAAATCACAATCAGCATTTCCGATTGGCCACTGGTAAACATGTGGTGACCCCATACCAGAAAACTCAATATTGCAATCGCGATTGAACTGTAAGCAATAAACTCGTAGCCAAAAATCTTTTTCTGTGAATGAACCGATATCAACTCGCTGATAATCCCCATCGCCGGCAAGATCATGATATAAACCGCGGGATGAGAATAAAACCAGAAAAAATGCTGGAACAAAACCGGATCGCCACCCAGAGCCGGATCAAAAATCCCCAATCCCAAAAGCCTTTCGGACATCAATAACAAGCCCGTAATCGCCAAGACCGGAGTCGCCAGCACCTGAATCAATGCAGTCGAGTAGATCGCCCACAAGAAAAGTGGCATTTTAAACCACGTCATCCCGGGAGGCCGCATCGTATTGACCGTTACTATAAAATTCAAACCCGTAAAGATCGAACTAAAACCCAGGATAAAGACACCCGTTACCGCTGCAATCACAGCGCTGCTGGTTTGAACACTGTAAGGCGTATAAAACGTCCAGCCCGTATCCAATGCATTAGTCAACATGGACACAATGAAAAAAAATGTCCCGCCCATCCAAAGGTAAAAACTGGCAAGATTCAATCGAGGGAACGCCACGTCTTTGGCACCCAACATGATTGGCAGAACAAAATTCCCCAATGCTGCGGGAACACTCGGGATAATAAACACAAAAACCATGATCGCGCCATGCAGCGTGAACATCCGGTTATAGTTAGTGTTCGTTAAAAACATCTGGGTCGGCGTAAATAATTCCGAACGCAAAATTAGTGCCAAAATCCCTGCTACGGTAAACGCTGACATCACTCCTATCAGGTACATGATACCGATCCGCTTATGGTCGAGCGTCAAAAACCATGACTTCCAACCTTTCGATGCAGTGAAAAAGTTTTCTTCTGGTGCGTGACCAAATAACTTTTCTTTTTGATTCGCTATGGACATTTTTTACCTATTCAAACGACTTATTCGTCGGTTTTGTTTTTTTCGTCATTGGATTTACCATTCGGTTCTCCAACGTTTTGTGGATTCGGATCTTCCAGCGGACTTCGGATGAAATCTAATAAACTGCGTAATTGCTCATCGCTCAAATTGAACTTGGGCATTTGATTGGGGTACCCTTTTCGAACTTTTGCAGTTGAATAATTAATGGACTCCAAGATGTAGTTTTCATCAAAGGTCCCGGTTGAACCATCCGTGAAGGTCCTTGCTGCACCATAGTCCTCCTTTTTGAAATTGGGGCCCACTTTTTGCGGTGCACCTTCAAGGGCATGGCAACCGACACACCCATAGGCTTTGAAGTAGAACTCACCATTTTGCCAACGCGTGTGCTCAGAAGGCTTCCAGGTTGTAAATTGGGTCAGCGCTTCGAACGAACAGTCATGAACATAAACTGGGTAGGCCCATGAACCGACATTTGCGTCTTTAGCGTCCGCTTTCCATTCAGTTCTCATCTGTGAATGTCCCTCGCCACAGTACTCTGCACAAGCCAGGTGAAAAGGCTCCTTGGCACCGCGGGTGCCATCACTGTTTAAGGTCTCGTCAGGTGTACGGGTCATTGTTGGCGTCACCCAACATTCCGTATAACGCCCCGGGACACAGTCTATTTTGATGCGAAATTCACGGATAAAAAAAGCATGAAGGGTATCGTTTGATTTGATTCGAAAACGCACTGGAACATCTTTAGCCAAGTGCAGTTCTGTTGTGATGTCACCATTTGGATAAGTAAACTGCCAACCGTACTTAAATGCCGTCACATCAATAGTCCGCTCAACTACCGAAGCCGACTGGGGTGGCGTTCGCATATCCAGATAACCTAGTGCACCATACCAAAACATATAAACCAGCAGGAAAGACGGGCCAATCGTCCAAGCCAGTTCAATTCCGGTATGATGGGAGGGTGACTTCTCCGGAAGCCGACTTCCATCACGGCGATACTTCACCACAAAATAGACCATTGCGGCAACGATCAAAACGAAGAAAACCAAGCTAATCCAAAAGATCAGCACGTACATCTGGTCTACGTCATTCGCAAAACCGGATGCCGGCAATGGGAATGACAAGGTTCCTTCACGTTCTGTTTCTGCAAATAAAAGCATCTCTAAACCAATTAATCAGCTGTGGCTGTTTTGAATTGTTTCCAAGTGGTTGTTCAATTCGGTTACTGTCTCTTTTTCTTTATCTTCCTTCACGCGACGTTGAGATCGAAGCCAGAAAGGAACGACGCAAGCCGCCAGGACAATCACCGTTGCCCCGCCAGCTATCCTCATAAGCCCCATCAAACTCCCGGTGTATTGACCGGGATTGGCACCAAAGATCAAACACCGGTAAACAAACGAAGCAATTGACTCTTGGGAAACCCTTCCTTCACCAGCTATCTTCCGAGATTCATCCAAGTCCTTGGCGGTAAAAGCCAGCCCATGAATGTAACGGCTGATTTTTCCTTCGGGCGAAACGGAAACGCAGACTGGTGCGTGTGAATAATGGTTAGCCGCCGGAAGATACGTGTAGACAAAACCGATTGAATCGGCCACCAAATCAATATCTGTTTTTTTCCCGACTAAAAAATGAACTCCCGGAAGATTTGACTTCCCCCCCATCAACCGACAAAACGCTTCTTGTGCCTGACGGGTTTTCAGCTGGGCTTCGCGCGGATCAATGCTAATCGAAATAAAATCGAAATCTCTCCCGGCGACCATTTTGGCTTCCGAGAAGCGCTCAGCCAACATCTTCAACTGATTTTGGCAAAGCTGTGGACAATTTGCATAATTCAAACTGAGAAATACCGGGCGTTCATTCGCGAACAACTCTTTCAGAGAATACCAGTTTCCATCCAATCCCATAAACCGACTCTGGAGTGGAATCGCCGACCCTGTTTTTTCGATAACGGTTGTCTCGTCATAAGCCTTTTGGAATTCGCCATATGACTGGGCGGCAAGTGATCCCGGTAAGGTTGACAATCCAACCCACAAAACCACTGCCCGTCTTATCGCAACCCAAACTGCCATTAGCTCGTTTCACAACCTTTATTATCAATTATTAATTCGTTTTTTTCTTTAACTTGGATTCTGTCTTCACTGGTTTTTTACCGGTTGGTCAGAATCTGGTCCTGGTGGAACCGGCTTGGACTTCTGAGTTTTCTGAGATCCTGCCGTTTGACCAGCCCCGTTATTGCGACTGTCTGATTGATCGCTGGTCTCACCCGTGGAAGGTGGTTGATTCTTGCCGTGTTGCCGAATCAATTTTTTCGCTGAGACATCGACCGATGTATAAATAGCGCCGCTCCCCGTCTCGTAAAACCCATCCCGTAGAGCTCGTTGGTCAGCAATGATCTGCTCTTGAGCCGTCAGCGTTCGGTCTTTCCAATCCTTTTGAACAATTGAATATTCCCACTGATAAAACAAGCCCTGAACAAAACAAATTGAAACAAAAGTGAGGATGGAAGCCAACACGCCGAGCAACACAACAACGGGAATGTTAATGTCGTCATAAACGGGCTTCGGGTGACCATGATGGCCAGCCGCCTTGGATTCGTTTTCGTTATCTAAGCTTTTATTACTCATTGCTTTTTCAAAACAGTGCTTTTTCAAAACAGTGCGTTACGGGTTCTTAAAATTCATGGATTCCACTAAACGTGGATCCTTGACGGGTATCAAGGATTTACCTCGAGCCATATAGAACACCATCCCCAGATACAGCCCGATCATGCCAATAGCAAGAATCACATCGAAGAAAAATGCGATGGCACTAGGCCCTTGATGCGAGTTTGCCGTAATGTGGCCACTCGGATCAGCCCCAAATTGGGGCATTACCAGCCAATAATGATCCAACCAATGAACGGCCAACAACAGAATTGCCCAAATCAACATGTACTGTTTATTTCGGCGCAAAGACCTGGCCATAATACAGACAAACGGAATCAGTAAATGGCCAAACAACAAGATGAGGGAAACATACGCCCATCCTTTTGAATAGTCCAAACGGTATCGAAACCAAAACGTTTCTTCGGGAATGTTCGCATACCAAATCAACATGAACTGACTGAAAGATACATAACCCCAAAAAAAGACAAACGCAAAGGTCAGTTTCGACAAGTCATGATAATGCTCTACAGTGATTTCGTCGGTAAGAATCCCGTTTTTCTGGAGCAAGTTGCAGAACACAATCAAGGTTGCAAAGACTCCCATAACAGAGCCTGCAAAGAAACAAACCGGGAACATCGTGCTGAACCATCTGGGAGCCAACGACATCTCCAAATCAAACGCCGCAAACACGCAAACAAAAGCAAAAATAATCATCAATGGGCCAGAGTTAACCTGCATCGATCTGGAAATCTGCTTTTCACCGGTTACATCCTGCTGAGTCGAACGCCTCAAAAAATACAGGGCGATTAAACCCCAGACACTAAAATAAACCACGATTCGCAAACCGTACCAACCCGAAGAAAGAAAGCTTTGCTTCATGGCGAACATGGTTTCCGAGTTAGCCTTCAGAAACGTTTCATTATTCCAGATATAAAGCAGGGAACCCCAATCGCTTCGACTCCCCAAAACCGTAACCAAAAAAATTGGAGAAAAAAGTATCAACATGGGAAAAATCACACTGGCCATAATTTCAGCCAGCCGACGAACGACGATACCCCAACCAGCACGGGTCAGGTGCAGTATCAGAACAACAAACAATGCTCCCACGGAAAGCGAAAGACAGAAGCAGAACGAAGCGTGATACGAAAACAGAAACCGCTTGAACCAGGTGTGTGAATCCGGCCCTGAAATCTCGTAATTGCCAGCCAGGTAAAAACCGAAAAAAGCAATCACAATCGCAATCGCGCCGACGACAAAAGAGCCAAGACTCAGCGTCAACGCATGATCACCTAGTGATATCCGCTCTGAAGTAATCGACGTTTTTCGTTCTGAATGCATTTCTGTTGTTTCTTACAAGGAACTGAAACAATTCACTTGATAATTATTTTTTGTTATCTGTTTCTTTATTTTCGTTACTGTTTTCCGTCACAGGTTCAGGATTCACCTGTTCCCAGGATTGCAGCCGAACATCCTCGGGCACGTCGGACGCTTTTCCTTGTCTTGCATTTTGCAATGCTTTAACAAAGAAAATAATAGCCCAGCGATCTTCAGCGGTAATCTGGGAACGATAGGGCCCCATTGCACCCCGACCATTAGTTACGGTGTCAAAAATCCTTCCCACTGGTTGCTCCAACACTTTGGAATCAAAAAGTGATTTGGCCTTAACCCACTCCGCCTTTTGCTGGAGGTTCAATGCCATACCACGATTCGAAACCAAGCCGTCTCCGTAACCCGCGTATCCGTGGCAGACAGAACAGTAAATGTCGAACTGACGTTTACCCCGGGCATACAGATGGAGCCCCTCTTTTTCCGATCCCAGCTTTTCCCGAATCTGCTCCGGAAACTGGCTCACCCAATCCAACTCCGGTTCCAC
>JAZABE010000275.1:0-4750 GCA_036137535.1 Planctomycetota bacterium
AACAAACCGCTGAAGAAGAATGTGCATCGGTAAACCGCATACCTTGCGAGGCCAGTCGATCGATGTGGGGGGTGGGGATTTTTCCCCGCTCGGGGTTGTAGCACTGGACATCTCCATACCCCAGGTCATCAGCGTAGAGAATGACAATGTTGGGAAGGGTTGGCCGCTCGACCTCCCCAGGCCAAGTTGGGCCGTAAGGGGACAGCATGGCCAAGAATGCGATGAGCTTGGTCATGGGATTCAAGGGTCTTTCCTTTACACGTTTGAGCAGGTCAAGAACCTGCCAGTACAATGAGCCGAACGATTCAGTCGAACTCGATTCCCGTTTTCTGGCTGATATCTCGTAAATCTTCAACAACTGGCATGACCAAGGGAATCCCTTCTTTTGTTCGGAGGGCCTCTGCTTCACGCTCTGGATCACCCGGAATCAGAACGCCGTTGGTGCCCGGTTGTGGTTTCGTATTGCGAAAGGTTCTTACCCAGTCATCGATCTGGTTTTTGAATTCGTCAACGTCAATAAAGGCGTCGATTTTCATGGCTCCAAAAAAGTGTCCAATCCCTTTGCCAACACTTCGACTGGGTATTTCCTGGCGAAGTGCAAAGGGGGGAGCCCAGGGACCCCAATTGGCACCACTTAGGACACAGCACAGAATGTCGACCATGGTGGCCAGTCCATAACCCTTGTGCCCTCCCATTTCACGAAAACTACCCAGCGGCAATAACGCACCGCCGTCAATCATCTCCTGAGGAACTTCGCTGTTGTTTCCATCTTGGTCCACGATCCAGCCGGTGGGTACCGGTTCTTGTTTTCGTTTTGCAATTTCGACTTTTCCATAAGCACAGGCGCTCGTTGCCATATCCACGACGATCGCGGGTTCCTGATTACCGGGAAACGCGATCGCAATCGGGTTGGTTCCCAGCATCCTTTCACCACCCCAAAGGGGGGCAACCAGTTTTGTACTATTGGTCATGGCCTGTCCAATGATGTCCCGTTCAAGAGCCTTGAGGACATAGTAGCCGGCGATTCCAAAATGGTTGGTATTGCAGACACTCACCCAGCCTGAGCCGACTTCGTCGGCTTTATCCATAGCAATGTCGTTGGCTTTAGGGCCAATAACCAGTCCCAGCCCGTTGTCCCCATCGACGGTTGCGGTACTGGGTGATTGGCGGACGATTTTGATTTCTGGTTTTGGATTAATTCGCCCTAGTGACAACATGTCAAAGTAGGTGTGGAGCCGAGCCACACCATGTGAATCGATTCCACGCAGATCACTTCGTTCAAGTACTTCAGAGGCCAAGATCGCGTCTTCTTCCGGAACTCCAAAATGTCTAAAGACTTTTTGGGTAAATGATTTCAGAAATTCGGCCGAATAGGTTTGGGTCTGGACGTCGGACATAAAGCAGAACTAAGCAAGGATTTTATTGTTTTTCATCAATGATTTTATCGAGTTCATCCTTGAGGCGTGGCAGGATTTCATTATAAGGAAATGCTCCCAAGGCCACGGTTCCCTTTTTGAGATTGACGTGATTGGGGCCACACCAAAGACCCAGGTCGGCATCATCGGTTTCGCCGGGTCCGTTGACACGACAACCCATGACAGCGATGGTGATATCGTGCTGCGTTGCATACTGGGTCATTTGCTGAACTTGTTCGGCAAGCTCAACAAAGGCCTCGTTTTCAACCCTAGAACAGCTTGGACAAGAGATGATGTTGAGTGTTTTCAGACCGTAGTCGACAACGCTCCGAACGCGACCTGCATAGATGTCTCTGATGATGTCACGGCCAGCTTGAATTTCTTCACCCTTGCGGTGATTGGCTACCGTCAATGACACTCGCAGCGTATCTCCGATACCCTTGGAAATCAACTGTTCAAAGGCGGTTCTGGTTTTGATGACACCATCGGGTGGCATTCCAGCCTCCGTGACGCCCAGGTGCAGTGGGACGTCTGGGCGTTGTTTGGCAAAACGTTGATTAACGTCTACGACAAGCTGAGGGTCAGAATCCTTTAGAGAAACACAATACCGGTCGAATCCTAGTGAATCGACAAATGAACAATGGTCGAGTGCGCTTTCCAGCATGGGTGAGACGGAATCATTCTCGGGGAATTTTTCTTTTTTGGCGGGATCGACACTTCCACAGTTGACCCCAATCCGCATAGCGCAATCATTGTCCTGTGCAACGTGAACGAGGTAACGGACTTTTTCCTGCCAGGGTTTCTCTTTTTCGTGATGGTAGAGATGTCCAGGGTTGTAGCGAATTTTGTCAACGAAGGGAGCAACACGCTCTGCAAGTCGGTAGTTTTCTTGGAGATCCACCGAAAGATTTGCCGAGGTTTGTTTGCGGATTTCAGCGATCGCCTGAGCATCTTTTTTACTGTCGACGGCGATGCGCACAACGTCCGCACCAGCTGCTTCTAGGTGTTTTACCAGTGCAACGGTGGCGTCAATGTCTTGCGTTTTGGTCGCGGTCATGCTTTGTATCGCAATCGGGTGACCACCGCCGATAATGGCCGACCCGATTTTTAAGGATCGAGTCGGGTTCCGTGTAATGTTCATTTCAGTTCACGGTAATTGAGTTTCCGTTTTTATCTCGACAATCGATGTCCAGGTGTTCTGGGAATAGGCCTTCGCTTCCAAGGATTTGGATCAGCACATTGTTGTCGTCTTCAATCTCTGACAGTTCACGCCGTTTTTTATTGTTCAAGTAAGCCGCGACCTTTTCATTCACGCGGATAGTGATTTTCTCACATCGGTTGACTTCAGTTGCATTTTGCACGGTGCGAATGACCTCGATAGCCATACTTTCTGCTGTTTTGACGACGCTCCGGCCATTGCAACAGGGGCATTCATTGTACAAGCTCCTTTTCAGGCTGGGTCGAATCCTCTGACGGGTCATTTCGATCAGACCAAAAGGACTGGTTCTGAGGATCTTGGTTCTTGCCCGATCGCGTTTCATGTGATCTCGAAGTGACCGCTCAAGGGTACGACGGTGTTTTTCCCGACGCATGTCAATAAAGTCGTTTACGATTACCCCGCCCAGGTCGCGAAGCCTGAGTTGCCGAGAGATTTCTTTGGCGGCTGCCAAATTTAGCTGGTAGGCAGTATCCTCGGCAGATTCTTCAATCCGAAAACTTCCGCTGTTGACATCAATTGCTACGAGGGCCTCTGTTTGATCGATCACGATGGATCCCCCGTTTTCCAGTGGCACCTCACGACTGTTGATTTTGAGGATTTCATCTTCAACGCCGTACTTGTGGAACAGAGGTTGATTGTCCCGGTAGGGGACAAGCTTACTTGCAAATTTTGGCATGACCAACTTCAGGAACTCTTGTGCCCGCTCAAACGCTTTCGGTTGGTCGATGTAGATTGCGTCAATGTCAGGTGAAACAATGTCGCGAATCGTACGAATAATCAAATCGCTTTCTTCGTACAAGTCACATGGCCCGGGTGTTTTCTTGATTCGACGAGCGATTGCTTTCCATAATCGCAGGAGATAGAAGAGGTCACGGGAAAGCTCTTTCTTGGTTCTTCCCTGCCCGTTGGTCCGTACGATAAAACCTAAACCTTTTGGCGGATTGACATCTTTCATGATTCGCTTCAATTCCCGCCGCTCGTCCTCATCTTCAATTTTCCGAGAAACGCCGACCCTTCCCAGCGAGGGCATCAGGACCAGGTATCTTCCCGGAATGCTGATATAGGTTGAAAGCGTGGGGCCCTTGTTTCCGATGCCTTCCTTGATCACCTGGACAACTACTTCATCGCCTCTTTTGAAAATGTCTTGAATAGGGGGTTTGACTCTCGGTCGGCTAGAGCGAAAACGGTGAGAACGACCATTGCGATTTTTACGGGCCTCTTCTTCCTCGCGTTCCATGGCTGCGATCGCTTCAGGATCATGGCCGCCCTGCCTGAAGTATTGGGATTCGACGTCACTAATGTGGAGAAACCCGTTTTTGCCTACGCCAAAATCAACGAATGCGGCTTGGATGGCCGGTTCAAGATTGACGACTTTTCCCTTGTAGATATTCCCAACATAGTTGTCCCCACTAGCCCGCTCGACGTAAAGTTCTTCAAGCAGTCCGTCTTCCAAGATCGCAATTCGGCTTTCTTCCGGTTGCGAAACATTGATTAACATTTCCTTCTTCATCGCTAATGTTCTCTTTCTGTCGGGATAAACCCGAGCAAATCCATTGATCGCGACTAAAAGGCTGGTGAGTGTCTTGTAAAGTGTGCCCATGAAATGGCACACAGGATCCATTAAAACAAGCAGTCTTCGTTTTTTTTGTTACGATGAGTTTTGGACAAAACGAAAATGACTGTAAAGAAAATCGTCTAGCGATTTTGATTCGCTGATCTTTTAGAACAGGGCGAATCGTTGAATTCAAATATTGTTTGAGGATCGTCAAAGACGGACACCCAGCCTTGAATCGCTGGCAAATTAAATAATGGGCACTTTCCGTAAACCGATTCCGGTTCACGGTGAACTCAGGCATGCGTAGTTCTTTGTGCCTATACACAATTTTACTTTCGAAATAGTTTCGATTATTGTTTGGTCGGTTGGATGGCTACACCAGAAAGTGCTCTGGTAGATTCACACCTTTCCATTTTCTGCTTGCGCAGATTCTTCTCCTGGAAAGCCTTGATCGAAAAGCTGAATAATGGCATCAAGGGCCTCATTTGCATCAGGGCCAGTCGCGTGAATATTCAACTCGGTACCGTTGGCAGCAGCCAGTCCGATAATCTCGAGCACGCT
>JAZABE010000276.1:0-14340 GCA_036137535.1 Planctomycetota bacterium
TGAAATGAAAGAAAAGAAAGCACGTGTCGAAGATGCACTCCATGCAACCCGTGCAGCTGCTGAGGAAGGCATTCTTCCTGGTGGTGGTGTCGCGTTGCTGCGAGCTTCGTCGGCTGTGAAACCCAGTGCCGAACTGACCGAAGATGAGTTAATTGGCTACAACATTATTCTAAGATCCTGTCGTGCTCCATTGACCATGATTGCCGAAAACGCGGGACAAGATGGCGGTATTGTTTGTGAAAAGGTTGTCTCTGGCAAAAGCAACCATGGTTACAATGCTTTGACGGATACCTACGAAGACTTGATCAAGGCAGGGGTTATCGATCCTGCGAAAGTTACCAAGACTGCGTTGGCTAATGCAGCCAGTGTCGCGACGCTCCTGTTGACGAGTGATGCTTTGGTTGCTGAGATTCCAAAAGAAGACAAGAAAGGTCACGGCGGTCACGACGACATGTATTGATCGATGGAGACGGATCATTTGATCTTCTCTTCATTATTCAAATCATTATTCAAAACGCTCGGCGGGTTTCTGTCGGGCGTTTTTTGGTTTCCGGCTGGGGTTGGGGGCTTGGCTACCAACCCTGACCCCGGGCGATCAGGGGGTTATGGATCGCAAAATTAAAATTATGGGCTAAAATGACGGAACAAATTTTTTCCATATTCTCTGTCCTCACTCTGACACGAACTTAAATGACTGCGTCAACGTTTACCGATATTCCGAAGATTCAATACGAAGGCCCCCGGTCAACCAATCCTCTTGCGTTTCGCTGGTACAACCCAGAAGAAGTCGTTGAAGGAAAAACGATGAAGGAGCATTTGCGATTTACGGTTTGTTACTGGCATACCTTTCGCGGTGATGGTAGCGATCCATTTGGGAGCGGTACGATGCAGAGGCCTTGGGATGACGGTTCCGACTCCGTTGAGAACGCCTGCCACCGGGTTCGCGTGGCTTTTGAGTTCTTTGAGAAGCTCGGTGCACCTTACTACGCATTCCATGACCGAGATGTGGCTCCTGAGGGAAGTAACTTTGCCGAAACCAATGCTAACTTTGAAGCGGTTGCCAAGGTTCTGAAAGATGAGCAGGAAAGAACCGGTGTCAAATTGCTCTGGGGAACTGCAAACATGTTTAGCCATCCCCGATACATGCATGGTGCCGCAACCACCTGCAACGCGGATGTCTTTGCCTACTGTGCTGCTCAAGTAAAAAAAGCTTTGGAAGTCACTCACGAATTGGGTGGCGAGAATTACGTGTTCTGGGGCGGGCGAGAAGGTTACCAAAACCTGTACAACACCAATATGAAACGGGAGCTAGATCACCTTGCCCGATTTTTCCATCTGGCTGTCGACTATGCGAACGAAATCGGTTTTAAAGGGCAGTTTCTGATTGAGCCTAAGCCCAAAGAACCCACCAAACACCAGTACGATACGGATGCTGCGGCCTGTCTTAATTTTCTGAGGGCTTATGATTTACTGGATCATTTCAAGTTAAACATTGAAACCAATCATGCGACGCTTGCCGGACACACCATGATGCATGAATTGGAATATGCCGGATTCCAAGGGGCACTCGGTTCGATCGATGCTAACACGGGCGACCTCATGCTCGGCTGGGATACAGATCAATTCCCAACTGATTATTACCTGTGCACCCAGATTATGTTGGTGCTTCTCAAATACGGGATTGCCCCGGGCGGCGTCAATTTTGATGCCAAAGTTCGCCGGGAAAGCTTTGAGCCTCTGGACTTGTTCTACGCGCATATCGGGGGTATGGATGCGTTCGCAAAAGGCCTCAAGGTTGCAGCAGCAATCCGAGCGGATAATGCGATCGACGCTGTTGTTGCCCAAAGATATTCCAGTTTTGATGTAGGCGTGGGACAGCAAATAGAAGCTGGACAAGTTGGGTTTAGAGAGCTGGAGGCGTATATCCTCGAAAAAGGGGAAGTTGGGCCCAACCCAAGCGGCCGGCAGGAATTATTGGAAAACGTAGTGAACCGTTATTTGGATTCGGTCTGATCCCCCCACCCATTTGTTGAGTTTTCTTGCCCTCAACACCAAGCGATTGTGAGAATCCCGGGCGTACGGTGTGTTTTGGTTTGTGGTTGTCGTTTGGATTTTTCAGTACAAAACTCGGCAGCGAATTGTGCCTTCGATAGAACGTAGTTTTTCCAATGCCAAATTACTGTAAGCGGAATCGACATCGAGCACGACATATCCCAGTTTTTCGTTGGTTTGCAGGTACTGTCCGCTCACATTGATGTTGTTTTCGGAAAAGACCTGATTTACGGCGGCGATCATTCCAGGAACGTTTTGGTGAATGTGTAGCAGCCGATGAAAATCGGTAGGTTTGGGTAACGCAACTTCTGGGAAATTTACAGAAGTTGTTGTGGTTCCATTATCAGAGTATTTAATCAATTTTTCCGCGACTTCTAACCCGATGTTTTCTTGGGCCTCCTGAGTTGAACCGCCGACATGGGGTGTCAGGATTACGTTGTCGAGTTCTCGGAGAGGAGAAATAAACTCGTCCTTGCTACTTTTGGGTTCAACTGGGAAAACATCAATGGCAGCGCCTCCCAAATATCCGGACCGGATACTCTCCGCGAGAGCATCAATGTCAACGACGTTACCCCTTGAGGCGTTGAGCAAAATAGAACCTTCTTGCATCCAGGAGAGTTCTTTTTTTCTTAACATGTTTTGAGTATCAGGTGTTTCCGGAACGTGAAGGCTGACAATGTGTGACATTGCCAGAAGTTCTTGCATCGAGTGAACTTGGGTTGCATTTCCCAGCGGCAACTTGGTTACAGCATCGTAAAAAACGACTTTCATCCCAAGTGATTCGGCCATGACACTCACTTGGCTTCCAATCGCACCGTATCCGATGATCCCCAAGGTTTTTCCTCGGATTTCATAGGAGCCTGTTGCGGACTTGGGCCAACCACCGGTGTGGCACGCCTTGTTTTTTTCAGGGATGCGACGAAGTAGCAAAATGGCTTCACTGATCACTAGTTCGGCGACACTTCGGGTGTTGGAATACGGAGCATTGAATACGCAGATTCCTCGGTTCTGGGCAGCGACCAAGTCAATCTGGTTGGTGCCAATGCAAAAACAGCCGATGGCAATCAACTTTGGGCACTGACTTAAGACGTTTTCAGTCAGTTGAGTCCTTGACCGAATCCCCAGCAGGTGGGCACCTTGGGCCTTGCGGATCAAATCGGCTTCCGACAGCGCGACTTTTGAGTTTTCGATATTTGTGTAGCCGGCGTTATTCAAAACCTGGACTGCTGAATCATGGATTCCTTCCAAGAAGAGGACCTTGATCTTGTCTTTTTCGAGCGAAATTCTGCTCATTTTGCTGGGACTTCTTTCCTAGAAAAATTTTAACGGGATAGACAATTCTCGCACGGTGAGCCGATTCGGCAAGAGGAATGCCAGGCGTGAATCTTCTCAGGGGTCAATTGATCGGAGTCCCAATTGCCGTGCGGGATTTTGCCTCGGGTAATCAGCAGGGTTGTCGGTGACAATCAAGGAAGTCCAGTATATTCACCTAAAGTTGAATTTACTGGCTGAGAGGATACCCAAGGCCGGAATTGACTTCGATCCGTGAGTTGACATTTAGGGCAGTGCTCCCAGTACGATTCTGCCGGCGAAGGAGGAACGGCAAAAAAAATTCGTGAAACGAACCCGAGATCTGCACCAGAAAATATTCGGTAATTTTGAATGGGTCCAGCAAACAATAGGGGTGGAGTTTACAATAAGCGTTTGCTCAATATCGACTTTGCTGTCACCTGTTGCGCCGGAAATCGTTGAAACGACTGAATGACTGAATGACTGAAAAACCGCTGGCGCGACAATCGCTTTATTTTATCTTGATTACGGTCTTGATTGACTCAATCGGATTTGGGTTGATCATACCGGTCATGCCCAATTTGCTTGGTCAACTGCTCGATGCGTCCAGGACCGATGTCGCGGTTTGGGGAGGTTATCTTGGTTTTTGCTATGCCGCGATGCATTTCCTGTTTGGACCGTTCATTGGGAATCTTAGCGATAAATTTGGGCGACGACCCATTCTGTTGATCTCAATGGCTGCGTTGGTTGTCGACTATTTAATTTTAGCCTTTGCCACGACGATTGGATTCCTTTTTCTTGGCCGGATCTTAACGGGAATATGTGGCGCGACCTTTTCGACCGCCAATGCTTATATTACTGACGTTACCGACGAAAAGAACCGCGGCAAAGCATTCGGTTTATTGGGAGCCGCTTTTGGGATCGGATTTATTTTAGGTCCAGCGATTGGAGGGGTGTTGGGAATATTTGATCCCCGTGCGCCATTTTACGCAGCGGCGGGAATATCGTTCGTCAACCTGCTCTATGGCTTCTTTGTGTTACCGGAATCGTTGGCGTTGCAAAACAGGCGTTCTTTTTCTTTCGTGCGAGCCAACCCGATAGGTGCTTTTCAGCAGTTAAGGAAATTTCCTGAAATCCAATGGCTTTTGGTCGTCTGCCTGATTTTATTTTTTTCTCACGTTGTTTATTCAAGCACTTGGCAGTTTCATGGGTCGGCCAGGTATAAATGGGGCAGTCGTGATATTGGACTTTCCTTGATGGCATTTGGTATTTGTTCAGCAATCGTCCAAGGCGGTTTGATTGGAAAAATCTTGGCAAAATTTGGCGAGAAAAAAACAGCCTATATCGGAATTGCCTGTAGCGCGATTGCGTTTTGTGGGTTTGCGGGAGCGACGAATGGCTGGATCTTGTATTGTTGGATCCCATTGTCTGCTCTTGGAGCTGTAGCCACTCCTGCAATCAAGTCCATGATTTCTGCAAATGTTCCAGCCCATTCACAAGGGGAATTGCAAGGAATACTGTCCAGTTTGCAAGGAATTGCAAATATGATTGGGCCCATCATGATGACACAGGTCTTTACCTACTTTGCAAACGAAAACCCGATCTTTCATTTTTACGGTTCCGCATTTCTGGTGTCAGCAATCTTACTTTGTGTCGCCTTTGTCTTGTTGATTTGCGGCTCCCGTGATCTCAACCTGAAAACCGTTGATGTCCAAAACTGAAATTCCTAAAACAGGATACAAGATCATTATTTTTAGTAAGTGCTCTGATTACATTCGATGACTCTGATTGACAATTGAGGAATAATATCGTGACCAAATATTGGATAACGCTGTTTGTAATGATCCTGTTTTTTGTAGACTCCAGCCTGAAGGGGCAAGAGTGGGTTTCGCTTTTCGATGGAAAGTCTCTTGACGGTTGGATCCAGTTGGGTGGTAAAGCCAGTTACGAAGCCAAGGAAAACAGGATCATTGGGACCACGGTTCCCAATACGCCAAATTCCTTTTTGTGTACCCAAAAAAAATACGGTGACTTCGAACTGGAAATAGAATTTAAGATTCACCCGGAATTGAATTCGGGGGTCCAAGTGCGTTCCAACAGCTCGAAAGACTATCGGAATGGTCAAGTCCAGGGTTACCAGGTTGAAATCGATCCATCGGAACGGGCATGGAGCGGCGGAATTTATGATGAGGGACGGCGGGGCTGGCTTGATTCTTTAAAAGATAATAATAGGGCCCGATATGCCTAAAAGTTAAACGACTGGAACCATTACCGAATCGTTGCCGTGGGGGCTCGGATACGGACATGGATTAATGGGGTCCCCGCCGCAAATCTGAAAGATGCCATGACGGCTAGCGGTTTTATCGCCTTGCAGGTGCATGGTGTGGGTGGCCGAAAAGATCCAATCACTGTGCAATGGCGGAAGATTCGGATTCGGGAAAACCCCAAGTTTGTCGAAGCCAAACCAGCCATGCCTGTTAATCCACCTGCAAAAATTTTCACCAACAATGTGAAGATCAAAAAACTGGCTGATGGGTTTTCCTTTACCGAGGGCCCAGCCGTTGGACCGAAGGGAAAGATTTACTTTAACGACATCCCTAACTCCCGGACCCATCGGTACGATCCGGAAACTGGTCAAACCACGACTTACCAGGAAAATACAGGTCGTGCCAATGGATTGTTTTGGTCTGCGAATGATAAATTGGTTGCCTGTGAAGGTGGAAATCGAAGGCTGACCATAACTGACAATGGAAAAACAAAAGTCCTGGCGGAGTCGTTTAATGGTAAGAAACTTAATAGTCCAAACGACTTGGCGTTTGTTACTGTGGGTGGGATTTATTTTACCGATCCACGATACGGAAACCGGGATGACCTAGAGCAAGAATTAGAAGGAGTGTACTACATCAACCGGGGAGGGAAAATTTTCCGTGTTGTTAAAGAGATGACTCGCCCCAACGGAGTCATCTTCTCACCTGATTTCAAGGTGCTTTATGTTGCCGATACCAGTGAGGAAAAAGTCTATGCCTTTGACGTAGTTGGCGATGGCAAGATTGCCAATAAGAGAAAATTTGCTGAGGCAGGAAGTGATGGGATGTCAGTAGATGTTTACGGAAATATTTACCTGACCTGGCAGGGGGCGATTTTGGTTTTCAACCCGGCAGGAAAAGAAATTGGCCGGCTGAAAATGCCCGAGTCTCCTGCCAATTGTGTCCTTGTGGGAGAGACCCTTTATGTTACGGCGCGGACCGGTTTTTATTCTGTGGAAACGAATTCAAGGGGCGTTCAGTAGCCGGTGACAAGCTTTTGTGTGGAAGTCATTGCCGGCAGATTCAGCCTGAGTCCCGGTCAATTGGGAAATAGTGCCTCGGCCGGCTTGCAGATGGGATCACGGTGACCCTTGTTGTGCTGGGTTTCAGCATTAAAATGTCCCCAACTGGAAATTCTATCTTTTCTATTTGACAATCGATTTGTGTCCCCCTTTATCGTCCTTTGTATTTACAGCATCCTGATCGCTGCAGTGTCACTGTTAGGTGGATGGATTCCATCTGTGATCCGGATCACACACGTTCGCATGCAAATCATGATGAGCTTGGTTTCAGGGTTGATGCTGGGGGTCGCGTTGCTTCATTTACTTCCGCATTCATTAGAAATGTTGGGTAACGTCCAATTGGTTGGGGGAGGAATGCTGGCCGGTATTCTGGTGATGTTTTTCCTGATGCGACTGTTTCATGTCCACCACCATAGTGAAGAATCACAGGACCATCACCGGGATCATGAGCAATGTGATGGCGATCAGCATCAACATGAATGCAGTTGTTACGGCTTGTTTTTTGGAATGGCGGTTCACACCATATTGGATGGTTTTGCATTAGCTTCAAGCGCGGCGATTGAAAGCAGGGAATCAGAGGGAATCAGCTTGATTGCCTTTGGGACGTTCTTAGCCGTCTTGTTGCACAAGCCATTGGATGCGCTTTCGATTACCTCCTTGATGCAACGTTCAGGGGTTTCCAAACAATACCAGCTACTGGCTAATCTTTCGTTTGCTTTGGCATGTCCGCTTGGTGTTTTTCTGTTTTGGATAGGCGCTTTTAACTGGTTTGCCGAAACACATTTGGTGATCGGATTAACACTGGCGTTTTCCACTGGTTTTTTTCTCTGTATCGCACTTGCAGACTTGTTGCCGGAAGTTCATTTTCACTCACACGATCGTGGCAAATTATCGATGAGCCTGGTTGTTGGTATATTGCTGGCATTTTTGATTGAATTATCGCATTTGCACGGGGAGGAAACTGGACATCATTCAGACATCGGAACCAAGGAGACGCAGTTGCGAAAGACGGAATGATTCATCAGGGAGATTCGTTTGATTTACCAGCGATCGTTTTGATTGCTAAGCAATCTGGAGACTGTCGCAATCAATTGGGTTTCATTCTCGTATCAAGGAATTACGGTTCGCTGTAGAAAAACTGAGCTCGTCGTGGGTTCCAAGCCTTCCGGAATTTGCCGATCCTGTGGATTCTGAAATTGAACCCTTCGAGGACAATTTCGTATGTAGTGGTTGTTTTCCGGATGGAGGGACGAGATGAAACGGTTGCATCAGTTGATTTTAACCATCTCCTTTATTCCGTTTTGTTGGTTGGCATTTATGTTGGTGCATGAACTCGGACATATTGTGATCGGATCGCTGTCCGGTGGTACGGTCACGAAAGTCATCTTGCACCCATTGGCGATTTCTCGAACCGAGGTGTCCCCTAATCCGTATCCGCTTCTTGTGGTTTGGGCGGGGCCGATTGGGGGAGTGATTCTTCCCCTGTTAACCTGGGGATTGATTTGCCGATTCAAAATACCTTATGAATACCTTGCCCGGTTTTTTGCGGGTTTTTGCCTAGTTGCAAACGGAGTCTACATTGGGTTTGGATCACTTGAAGGCATTGGGGACGCTGGTGACCTGCTGAAACACGGTGTCCCGTATTGGCAACTTTGGCTATTTGGGGTGGTGACGATTCCAGTTGGATTCTTGATTTGGAATGGTCTGGGCCCTAAATTTGGGTTGGGTGAATCCAGAGGCCAAGTCGATCCATGGGCCGCTTATTGGTCATTTGGCTTGTTGATTGCCTTGTTTTTATTTAGCGTCCTGTTGAGTTCATCGCGGTAGTTTGAGTTTGTTGGAAAATCTAGCAGAAACCAGGAAAACAAGCGATCAATCAAAGTGGACCAGCTTGAAGGCAGGTGGGTTACACCTGTTGGTTGAGCTGGGTTTGAAGGTTCTGGCCGTTTCGTCGGTCTGCGAACAATACTCACCGCCCGCTTGGTTAATTTGCCGTTAATTCATGCGTTTGGTTTCGGCTTTGCCATCTCGTTTCGTACAATGTTTTTTTACAATACCCGTTAATGAATCATTAAGATGACAAGTCATAAAACAATCCTGATTCTGGTTATTGCGTTTTCAGTTTTTTCGCCTGTTAATACCTTTGGCCAGTTTCAGCGTCACGAAGCCTGTTTTGGTGACCCCTTTGGATTTGCCAAAATATCAATTCCCGTCACGGAAGCTGACCGAGAATTGCTTCGAACCAATGGACTGATTATTACGGACGCCTCCAACCGGATTCACTACCCGGTATTTTCTTCGGGTGTGGCGAAGAAGATCATAGATGTTGTTGCTGGAGATTCGGGTACGACGCTTCCAAAAAACATGACGGTCTATTTCTTGTTCAAAGGAAAAGAGCCATTCACGGCAAAGGTGTACACTTCAAGTGCATTTACCGTTCGAGTTGAACCCGTTCAAGGACGGCCGTTGCAAAAAAGCCTGCTAAGTCGAGCTTGGTGGAGAGAATTCAATGCCGCGGCACGTAATCGAAATCTGCAGGGTGACTATCCACCGATTATCGAAACGTATTTAACGGCAATGCTGGGGCAACGTTTAGGTTTTTCCAAGCCATTGATTGAGCGGGCGACTGATTTTGGTTTAGTGAAAGACCAAATACAGAGCATTGTTGATTTTTTTCTCGGTGCGGAGCTCCGGCACTTGAAGGTAATGCGCGAGACAATGGCCGGGGCCAGTGTCTTTTCGGGTAAGCCCACCCATCCATTACCGCGAGAGGATTTTCCGGTGATTCCATCGACCTCAACCAGAGAAGAGAGCAATCCGGGGATCGAAAAAATCGCATCGCGAGTGCCCCAAGAGTGTTTTTACGTGCGTTTTGGTCAGTGGCAGAACCAAGTCTGGCTTAAACGTCTCACCCGTGAGTACGGTGGTGATATTGGCCGAATGGCAATTCTTCGGGGGATAGAACCGAATTCGATTGTCCGATTTGAACAGCAGCTGTGCTTGGAACAGGATCCGCTGGCTGAAACGTTTGGGCAAGCAGTTATTTCCGATTTTGCGTTGATCGGCCGCGATTTTTATTTCAATGAAGGTGCTGCATTAGGCGTGTTGTTTGAGGAGCGTAACGCTTTGCTTTCAACCCAAATCAAGGCGGCGCGAGTGAAAATTCTCAAGCGGGAAAAAGCACAGGGGGCCTTTAATGAAACCGTTGATATTGCTGGACATTCGGTGTCGTTCATTGGAACCGCCGACAATCGGCTTCGCTCGTTTTATGCCAAAGATGGTGAGTATCACCTGATCACCAATTGCCGAGATTTGGTTCGCCGGTTTTTTGAGTGCGGTGAAAACAAGCAAACGATGAGTAAATCTCCTGAATTTATTCAGACCCGTGCTGCTTATCCATTGAAAAGGGAAGATACCGTTTTCGCGTTTATGCCGACCCATTTTTTCCGGTCGATGCTATCGTCAAAGTACCAAGTTGAAAATGCCCGTCGGCAACAGGCATTGGTCGATATGGAACTACTGCAACTTGCCATGGCCGCTGCCAAGGGAGAGGGGGCCAGTGAGCTACTCCCTGAGGAATTGATTGCCACTGGTTTTTTACCACCCGATTTTTCGAACCGTGTTGACTTGAGTGGTCCCATTGCAACCAAGGCTCAGGTGATTGATTCCCTGCGCGGAGCCCGAGGCTGCTTCATTCCCATCCCCGATGTCAAGGTTAATGGAATCACGGCCGCGGAACTTGCCCAACTGAAAAAACAAAATGACTTGGTCAGGCAAGACTGGAAATCGATGGTCCCATTGGTTGCCACGATAAAAAGAGAACGGTTAGACCGAAAAGGTAGAGAACGGTTGTCGTTTTCGGCGAATGTCAGTTGTTTATTGGGGAAAAAGGCTGAATTTTTTACCGGGCTTTTGGGAAGCCCCACTCAGTACAAACATGGAACTTCACCCAATGATATTATTAATCTGCATGCGAGCATCAATGGCGGTTTGTTGTTCAAGAACGTCCCTCCGCACCAAATTTTTGTTTGCATTCAAGATGAGCCGACGCCACCAATCACTGTCATGCCTGCCGGTTTTTTCAGCTGGTTACAGCTACTGAAGGGATTTCCGGGTTACGTTGGTGCATCGCCCAAGCCTGGTTTCCTGGATATATGGACACCGCAACTTGCCCGGCCTGATGAAACGGGTTTTTCCTATTCGAATTTGCTCGGTGTGCATCGAATGCAAGATGGTGACTATTCGGTTTTGTCTTCCGACAAACGGCGTCTTGAACGGTTGAAACCTAGTCTTGGAGCGATCAAGGCAGAAACCTATGGCCAGATCCATGTCAATGTGGGTGATTTATCCACATCGCAAATCGTTCCTTTGATTAATACCTTGTTTTACCAACGTGCACTCCAAGCTTCGCTTGGAAATATCAAATTGTTGAACGCCATGTCACAGCAGCTGAAAGTGGACTCGTTGTTCGCCAGGTCCGAAGTCGAAAAGCTGATTGATGGGAAATTGGTTTGTTCACTCGAAGGTAATTACAAAACTCTGAACCATCCCAATGGCCGGACGTATTGGACGAGTGATCGTCTTCCGCCAACGAATCTCCAGGAGGTTCCGAAGGACTACAGTTCGAACCTGCTTAGTTGGTTCCGGGGGGCCAATGTGACTTTGCTTGCGGAAAGAGGGCAGGTGGTGGTTTCTGGGCACGTTGAGATGCAGCGTAAAAAGCCTGAGAAAAAAACGGGTAATTCAATCATTCCCAGCCGTGGTGTTTTTGGAAACGGTATAGAATCGAAACCCAAAAAACAGAAATAAATGGTGATGCTTGGGGCACGGGATCGACCTCCCGTACCAGGACCCCTGAAGGAGCATGGCACCGGTTAACCGATGTTCTTTTTTGGAGATTTCTTGGGTGATTTTTCAGAATCGCCGTTGGGCACGGTTTTTTTATCTTTCTTTTTTTCGGGTATCGGCCTGAGCACGATCCGTACAGGGGTTTTCAATGGCGGGATATTCTCAGTAAAGGCCTCAAAAATCAATCCTTCCTTACTTTGGGTACTTTCAACTGGCAAATCCATCATGGCTGTGGTGAAGTTGGACACGCAAATCATTTCTCCGCCATCGGCCAGATAATGGCGTATTTTTGTATTGGGGTTAATGTAGAATTCACTTCCGGCAAAAACCCAATGTTCGGTCATTTTTTTCTGGGTTTTGACGTTTTTAATCATTTCCTGGGCAAGCATTTTTTTGTGCTTTCCGGCTTTGTCGAGCCAGTGAATCATGATTTCAATCTTGGTTCCAGAAGCGGGCTGGTACTTTGGTTCCCACTCCACGGGTTTGCCGGACTCGGCTCCAACCATCAATAGCGCGGTATGGACCATAAACGATTTTGCCTGAGCTTGCACAATCGATTCATGTTCCTTGGTGTTCGGCGGACAGGCAAACATCTCGAGTGGACCTTTTCGAAGACAGATAAGGCCGTCGATGACAACGATTTTTTTCTTCAGCTCTATCCAGACTTTGCCTTCTGGCAATTTTTTTAATTTTCCCAGGGATTGGTTGATTGTTTCCAGAGGATCTTGTCTTTTTTTTTCTCGTTGTGACGGTTTAGGGCTGGGTCTTGCCGCGGATGGATCATCGGTTTGAGCCTGGAGGATGCCTGCTGAAAACAAGAGAAAGAGCAGGCCCGCAGTAA
Source organism: Planctomycetota bacterium (assembly GCA_036137535.1). Lineage (GTDB taxonomy): Bacteria > Planctomycetota > Planctomycetia > Pirellulales > Pirellulaceae > JABAAE01. Next base: position 12,360 of record JAZABE010000276.1, read on the forward strand.
ATTTTTTAAACATTTTATCCTAGTCCTGTTTAGGTTAGTGCTACATCAAGACGGCACATGTCGATTCCGGGATTGCCTTGTCGCGGGGATTGATGCTGCTCGACTTGTTGTGATCAAACAAAAGTATAGAGGGATTGTAGGATATCAGAGCGAGATTCAGCAAGAATCTACCATCTTGCCAATTTGTCTAAAAGTCGACATCTTATTTTGACTGAAATCGTAGGTATAAGCAGAGTGCATGACCAAGATGAGAAAGCCCAGAAAGCGGACGAATTTAGAATTTTCAGTGTCCACCATTGAATCCGAGGATTGGTTTGGGGCGTTTCGTGAAACGATCAACGGCACTTCAGAAAACTGGATTCCTTTTGATAGTTATCTCTGGGGTACAACGGATAGTATTACCGCGAGGAATTCCACTCCGTTTGTGGATTTGTTTATGCAAAAGGTGACCTCTTGCCCCATTTCAATTCAAGAGTCGGGGCTTCTGGTTGGTTTTACGCATGAACCCTATCTTGAAAAAGCCATGGATTGCCTGGCCACTTTGAACGGGATGGCATTATTTCCAGAGGAGTTTTCAGCGGGGCAATACTTAGACAGCATAAATTCCCTGATTGAACAGCTTACCGTTGATCACCAACAGTTATTACTGGAAGACCCGATTACTCATCAGATTCTCTTGGGTGAAATTCCATTGACAGCGGGGCTGCGATTTCCAGGTCTGGTTGAATCAAAACAGTGTATGGACGCTGCCAGAATCAATTTGGCATCTGCAATTAAAGAGATCTTAGATGGCGACGGTTTGCCAAGTGCAAAGTATCTCGAACAATCAAAACTGTTAATGGCCTGCTGGACAAGATGTTTGCTTTTATGTGATTTGGCAGGAAAGGAGTGCTTGGATGTTGATGCGCAGGTTCAGCTGGAATTGTTTTTCCGGCAGATGATCCGGCTGATGCGCAAAGATGGAACCCTCGTCTTTAGCAACGACAAAAACCACATGAGAGAATTAATTCAAGTGGCGATCGGTTGCTGTCAGGATGAAGATGATATTAATATAGCTGCGGCCGTTTTTCCAAGAAAGAAAAACGGGAAAACGACCAAGCCAATTTTGAGTTCTTTACCGGAACCTTCGGTAAATTCTGAATGGGGTGAAATTGCGGTTCTCCAAACGGGGTGGCTACCCAAGTTGCCGAAATTAACGGTCAGTTATCGGCAGCGAAAGTTGATCGCGGAATTGTCTAGCGGCGACGTATTGTTGAGTGGCGAAATTAAAAATGAATTCAGTTTTGACAATCAGAACGTTTCCCAATCCGCCGACTGGGAAGTGGTCTGTTGGCACAGCGACCCAGACGGAGATTTCCTGGAACTTGAATGCCAACTAGAAAATGGAACCAAGTGGCAAAAACATTTTTTGTTGGCAAGAGAGGATCGATTCTTGCTGGTCGGCGATGTATTATTGGAAACCAACGCGGGAACAATCGATTATTCATCGAGGTGGCCACTTTTTCGGGAAACCGGTTTTGGTGCGGCCAAGGAGACAAATGAGATGTTCCTGACACGCAAGGCTAAAACGGTTGCGGGCGTTCTCCCGATTGCGTTGCCAGAGTGGCGGGTTGAACGTCACGGGTCAAGCATGATGGTATCGGATTCGCAATTGAATTATCAAGCCAGAACCGAGGGGCGTAATTTGTATTTCCCTTATTTTATCGACCTGAATCCAAGGCGTTGTCGAAAGCCTTTGACTTGGCGACAACTTACGGTTGCTGACCAACGCGATGTACTTCCCAGTTCGAAAGCCGCCGCGTTTCGAGTTCACGTTGGAAACCAGCAATGGCTGATTTACCGATCGTTGGACAAAACGGCGAGTCGGACAGCCTTTGGACAGAACCTGGCAGTTGAGTTTTACGTTGGCACGTTCGAGCCCGATGGGACGTGCCAAGAAATTATCAGTGTAGGCTAGGGATGTTCCAGATTTGACAATGAA
>JAZABE010000277.1:0-11018 GCA_036137535.1 Planctomycetota bacterium
GAGATGATCTGTTCAAGTAATTGCGAACCGTCTTCAAAAAGCTCTTGAGCTTGGGCCCCGACGACTTTGTCATTGAAGATTTTCGGGTACTTTCCGGAAAGCTCCCATGCCATGAAAAATGGCGACCAATCGATATAGGGGACGATCTCTTCCAGTGGGATTTCGCTAACGGTTTTAATGCCGGTAAACGAAGGCTCCGCAATTTCAGTTGTGGCCCAGTCGATCTGCAGTCGGCGTTCTTTGGCTTCTTGGTAAGGCACCAACTTGATATCTCGTTGTTGGTGCCGTTCGACTGCTTTTTGATGATTTTCTCTGTTTTTTTTCAGGTAACTTTCTTTATTTTCTTCGTTCAGGAGGTTTTCGATGACACCGACACTTCGTGATGCGTCGATAACGTGAACGACACCAGGTTTGTAGTGCGGGCTAATTCGCAGGGCAGTGTGTTTTTCGCTGGTTGTGGCGCCACCGATGAGAAGTGGGACGTCAAAATCCAACCGTGACATTTCTTTGGCGACGTAAACCATTTCATCTAGGCTGGGCGTGATTAAGCCCGACAACCCGATCACGTCTGCGTTGCGTTTTTGGGCTTCTGTGAGGATGGTCTCACAGGAAACCATGACTCCCAGATCGATGATTTCGTAATTGTTGCAAGCCAAGACAACCCCGACGATGTTTTTACCGATATCGTGCACATCACCCTTGACGGTTGCCAGCAGGATTTTTCCGCGAGACTGGTTTTTTGCATAACCGGCAGCAACTTTCTCTTCTTCCATAAACGGTGTCAGGTAGCCCACCGCTTTTTTCATGACCCGGGCGGATTTTACAACCTGCGGCAGGAACATTTTCCCGGAACCAAAAAGGTCTCCGACAACGCTCATGCCGTCCATCATTGGCCCCTCGATAATATGAAGACATTTGTCATATTTTCGACGGGCTTCTTCGGTATCCTCGATCACGTACTTATCGATCCCTTTGACCAAAGCGTGCTGGAGACGTTTTTCGACGGGACCGGTTCGCCACTCTAGGTTTTCAACCCGTTGTTTTTTCTTGGGCGATTTGATGGTTTCAGAAAATTCAAGTAACCGGTCAGTGGCGTCAGGCCGGCGGTTCAGCAACACGTCTTCGACGTATTCTAGCAAGTCTTTTGGGATCTCCTCGTAGATTTCAAGTTGCCCGGCGTTGACGATTCCCATGTCGAGTCCGGCATCAATGGCATGATAAAGAAAAGCTGCATTGATCGCTTCCCGCACCACATCATTGCCCCGGAAGCTGAAGCTTACATTGCTGACACCACCCGAGATTTTGGCTCCAGGGCACTGCGCTTTGATCTGCCGGGTAGCTTCAAAAAAGTTAACGGCATAGTTGTTGTGCTCTTCCATGCCTGTAGCAATGGTCAAGATGTTCGGGTCAAAAATAATGTCCTCCGGCGGAAATCCGATTTCCTGGACAAGGATTTCGTAGGCCCGCTTGCAGATGCTTACCTTGTGATCCGTTTCTACGGCCTGACCGGTTTCGTCGAAAGCCATGACAACGACAGCGGCTCCGTAGCGGCGAATCAATCGGGCTTCCCGTTTGAATTTTTCAAGATCATCTTTCATCGCAATCGAATTGACAATTGCTTTGCCCTGAACATTGCGCAGTCCGGCTTCAATGATTTCCCATTTGGAACTGTCGATCATGACGGGAACGGAGCTGATATCCGACTCACCGGCAATCAAGCGGAGGAATGTTGTCATGGCTTCAACGCCGTCCAGTAATGCATCATCCATGTTGATGTCGATGACGGCCGCCCCCCCTTGGACTTGATCCCTTGCAATTTCGATGGCGTCTTCAAAATTACCCTCACGGATCAGTCGGGCGAATTTGCGCGAACCGGTGACGTTTGTCCGCTCTCCCACCATTAGGAAATTGGAGTCTTCTCTCAATGTGAGAGGTTTTGAGCCCGACAGCCTGGTGTAACTGGCAACGGAGTTTTTTTGGTGAGGTGAAACCCCTTTGACCTGTTCCGCGATGGCTGCAATGTGGTCCGGTGTCGTGCCACAGCAGCCCCCAACAATGTTCAGCCAGCCTGATTCGGCCCATTCTCCCAAGGTCTTGGCCATTGGGCCCGGTTTGAGATCGAATTCTCCCATTTCGTTTGGAGTGCCGGCATTTGGGTGGCAGCTGACGTAAGGCGTAGAGAGCTTGGAAAGTTCTTCAATATGAGACCGCATGACGTCTGGGCCGACGGCGCAGTTCATGCCGACACTGAGCATTGGGAAATGGGAGATTGAATTCCAGAATGCCTCGACGACTTGCCCTGAAACGAACGTCGCCCCAGAAGGATCAAAGGTCCCGGAGACCATGACGGGAACGACGTTCCCGCTTTCCTGAAAATAACGCGCGATGCCGAATAGGCAGGCTTTTAGATTTAAAGTATCCACAACGGTTTCCGGGAAAAGCATATCCACGCCGCCTTCCACCAGGGCCGCCGCCTGCAGGTTATAGGATTTTTCCATTTCTTCAAAAGTGATTCCCCGGAAAGCGGGCTCTTCAACTTTCGTGGAAATGGCGGTTTGTTGAGCAGTCGGCCCCATTGAGCCTGCAACAAAACGAGGCTTGCGGGGGTTCTTTTCGGTAAACTCATCAGCAGCCCGCCTGGCGTTGGCAACAGCGGCAAGGTTGATTTCACGAATCGTATCCAGGGGTAGATCGAATTCCATCATGCCGACCGGGCTGGCATTGAAAGAGTTGGTTTCGACAATGTCGGCGCCCGCATCGAGGTATCGTCGGTGAATCTCGACAATCTTTTCAGGGTGGGTCAGCCCAAAGATGTCAGTGCAGTTCTTTAAGTCTTTAGAATGATCCGCAAAACGGTCTCCTCGAACCTCTTGTTCGGTAAGTCCCAAAGCAAAAATCATTGAGCCCATTGCCCCGTCAAGGCAGAGGATTCGCTCGTCGAGTGCTTGGAGTATTGGATCTAGATTTTTTGGGGTGGTCCTTGCGGGCATGGAACTCTTTGAATTTTGAAGTTTGGAAGCATGATTTTACTTTGCAAACCAAGAATCCGATAGCGCATTCATTCACTCTTTGGTTTTGGATGGAACACTCGCGTTTTGGGTGGAGATCCGTGATTTCAGAGGTGTAAAATCCCACAAGTCCCTCGACGTCTGGTTTTCAGGCCAATAAAATCGTCCTAATACAGATCTTAGATTTAATGGGTTGTTAGGGTCAATTATGAATAATCGTCGCTCGTTTTTGAAAAATACCGCAGTTGCTGGAATCGGGACTGCTTTCCTCACCACGGACATCCCGGGACGAAGTCGGTCAGCTCTGGAGGCTGTTAATATTGCCTGTGTTGGGTGCGGAGGCAAAGGAGCGAGTGATATGGCTGAAACTGCCGTAAATAAAAATATCGTTGCCATTTGTGATGTGGACGGAAAACGGCTGGATGCGGCCAGTAAAAAATTCGTAAAATCCAAAAAATACACCGACTGGCGAAAATTGTTAGATCAAAAAGATATCGATGCGGTCACGGTTTCAACGCCCGATCATATGCATGCCAGTGTTTCCCAGGCAGCCATTGACTTGAAAAAACATGTGTACACTCAAAAACCACTCACGAATACGGTTTCTGAATCTCGTCTGTTAACCCAAGCTGCAGAGAAAAATGGTGTCATTACGCAAATGGGAACTCAACATCATTCGGCAGCGCGAATCAAGAACGCCGTTGAGGTGGTTCAGTCTGGCGTGATTGGAAAGGTTGGCGAGGTTCATGCGTGGACCGACCGACCCGGAAATTTTTGGAAGCAGGGATTGAGAAGGCCAGTTCAATCCGATGCTGTACCGAAAGAACTGGATTGGAATCTTTGGCTGGGAGTTGCTCCCAAACGCCCTTTTGTTCAAGGTCTCTATCATCCGTTTCACTGGCGAGGCTGGTGGGATTTTGGCACAGGTGCCCTAGGGGATATGGGATGCCATCTATTGGACCCGGTGTTTTCAGCTTTAAATTTGGGTCCGCCGACAACTGTTTCTGCAAAAGGTCCGGAACCCGATCCTGACAGTGGCCCCTTATGGTGTGAAATTACCTATACGTTTTCTGCCACCGATTACGCTAAGAGCAACTGTAAGTTGTTCTGGTATGAGGCGGGGCGACAACCCAAACGAGAGATCATGCTGGCGCCCAAGGATTGGGCGGGGAGCAAGAATGGGGTGTTGTTTGTGGGTGAAAAAGGAAATGTGTTTGTCGGTTTTCCTGAACCGGCCGAGATATTCCCCCGGGCTGATTTTGCAAACTTTAAAATGCCTCAGAACCGGGATGACAATCACTACCAGCAATGGACTGAAGCAATCAAGGGCAATGGAAAGACCTCTTGTCCGTTTTCATTTGCCGGGCCCATGACGGAAGCTGTGTTACTGGGAAATGTGGCTTATCGCAGTGGAGAATTCCTTCAGTGGGATCCCAGACGACTCGAGACAGGCAGCGGGAAAGCTGATAAATTCGTGGCGCGGAAATACCGGAAAGATTGGTAGTCGGGTCAACCTGTCCTCGGATCATCAGGCCGGGCCAGGTTAGACTTGCAATTTCTTTGAGGGAAAGTTGGTCTTATTCATTCTTTCGTTTTCTTTTTAGACAAGTGGTAATCAATGAGCGTTCTAACGAAAAAAATGTTTTGGTTAGCAGTGGGTCCTGCCCTGGCATTGTGCATAGTTGAGAATTCAAAAACGTTAACGGCGGAAGACCTGCTTGTTTCTTTGGAAGAAACGGCATCGCAGCCCAACGTGGTCGTGGTGATGACCGATGAGCATAACTTCCGAACACTCGGTTGTTACCGAAAACATCTTCCCAAGAGTATCGCAAACGTATGGGGAGATTCGGTGGTCGAGACTCCGTATATTGATTCGCTGGCAAAACAGGGCGCCATTTGCACTAGTTACTACGCGACGACTCCCGTTTGCTCGCCCTCCCGTGCCGCGTTGATATCGGGTTGGTACCCTCATTTGACACCGGTGAGCACCAATAATATTCCTCTTGATGACGATGTGATCACATTTGCCGAGATTTTGAAACGTTCGGGGTATTCAACCGGATTTGCAGGTAAATGGCATTTGGATGGTAATGCTAAGCCTGGTTGGGCTCCCAAGAGAAAATTTGGTTTTGACGATAATCGGTTCATGTTTAACCGTGGGCATTGGAAAATCTTGGAACAAACATCTCAGGGCCCGGCGGTCGGTGCAAGAAGTAAAAATGGACAGCCGAGCTATTCCGTAGAGGGAGCGACCAAGAAAACGTTTACGACTGATTTCTTGATGGATCGGACGCTGGAATTTATCGGAGCCAATCGGGACCGCCCTTTTTGTTACATGTTAAGTCTGCCGGACCCTCATGGACCGGATACCGTAAGGGCCCCATATGACACCCTGTACCAGGAGCAAGAATATCAAAGGCCGGAATCGGCGAAAAAGGATTTTTCAAACTCGCCAAGTTGGGGGAAAAAACAGCAGGGTAATTTCAACCAATCCAAATACTATGGGATGGTCAAATGCATTGATGACAATGTCGGTCGACTGATCGATCGGCTTAAATCGTTGGGTCTGTATGACAACACGATCTTGGTCTTTACGTCGGACCACGGGGATCTTCGTGGTGAGCATCATCGCCAAAATAAAGGGGTGCCCTACGAGGCGTCGACACGCGTTCCCTTCTTGGTGCGCTACCCAAAATGGATCAAAGGGGGGACCGTGGTTGACCAGGCACTGGGGAGTATTGATTTTTTGCCGACGCTTTGTCGCCTAACCGGGACTCAGCCGATTAAAGCGGTTCATGGGCGCGATTTCTCGCGGTTGCTTAAAGGAGAGAATGGTGGGGATTGGAGAGATCTCGCTATCGTGCGGGGCACAGGTGATCGCAAAGGTTGGCTAATGGCAGTGACGGATCGCTACAAGTTAGTCGTTTCGGCAAGTGATCCGGTTTGGTTTTTTGACCTGCAGCGTGATCCTAACGAAATGATCAACTTGCGGGATCATGCCGGGTACCGGCAAATCATCCGCGAACTCGGGCAGCAAATTTTGGTTTACGCAAAAAAACACCGAGAGCCGTTCGTGGAACAGACGCAAATTAAAAGCGATTTGAGCTGGGCTATTTCACAGACAGGGCCTTATCGGTAAACCGCAGCTGTTTGCATTTCAGGAGCGAGTCCTCTCTCTGCTGCAACTCAATCCCATTGGCAAAGAGATTCGATATGTCTGGCGGAACCGTCACGGACCCAGGCATCAAGTTGAGCCTGTTGTTTGAGTTGTTGGCCTCGTACCAAGGGGACTACGAAGAAACCGCAATTGACCTCGGGTAACGCGGTCATGTCTCCCCAGAGTTTTTCAAATTGAGATACGGGAAAAATGTCCTCCTGCCCCCTGCCCCACCGTTTTTTGACATCCTTGATGGTAATGTAGGTTGGTAATCGTTGACTCAGGTTTCGCACGGCCGTGTCGACTTTGATGCTGTCTTCCAAGTCTTGCTTCTTCAATCCAAAAATTGAAAGAATTTGGTCGAGGTCAATCCACGTCGTCATCGAATTGTAATAAGACAGGGAAAATTCATCTTCTTCCCTTGGCATTGCGAGTCCTTCGACAAGCCTTGTGACGCCATCGACGCGAGCGAGCCCTCCGCCGCGATCGTCGAGCCGCCGACTGATGACCTCAAACGTCAGGCATTTTCCCGTTTGAATATGTAAACCGAGGATCGAGGGGTCGATGCTGGCTCCCAGTGAGTCGACATTATGCAGCAGTAGATATTTGAGTTGCGGCTGCTTGCGAATCAATTTCAAGAGCGTTCCGTTTCGAAGCATATTCGGGAATTCATACCAGTGCCCCACGGGATGCATGCATTGTAGCGGCAAGTTGTCGACATAATCTTCCCCTTCCCCAGACGACTTGGCCCAATTGATCAAGGACGCACGGAGACTTTCCCGAACTTTTTGTTGTTGTGCATCCAGCATTTGCTGGGGCATTTCTTCCCATGCGAACCGAAGGTCACGAACCATAGGAATTGTCCGAAGCCCAACAGAACATCCAGGAGAAACCAGCACACCGTCTTTCAATCCATAGTTACCATGCGCCTCCAGGTGGCGTGTAATTGGACTATCGGTTAAGTAACCACTTGTAAAAACATGGGGCACGTTGGCCGAATGTTGATTGACGATTTTCCGGGTCTTCGCCAAATGCACTTCGAGAAAATTTCGGTGTTTTCCCGCGAATCGGCAGAAGGGATGAAGTGCTTTGACGACGCCAGCACCTTCTGTCCAACGACTCCCAATACCCGCTGCGAGCGTCACCACACCCACTTCCCCTCTGTGAATGGCATCGACACCGGCCTGAGTGGTTGCAGGATCCAGCCCGTTTCGTGTATCGATGGCATCATCGGGTTCAATATTCTGAATTGATGAATTGGCAGGAAGTCGGTTTTGGGCGAGTCCGATCCGCCCCATTTTCAGGTCTGTTCGGATTTGTTCGTGCTGGAGTGCATCAAATCCGAATTTTTGCAGAAGGAATTTTAAGTCTTCTTGTTCTTCCCGATTTTGATTGGACTTGGGAAGTAATTGATTTAAAAGTTGTGAGGCGGATTTGTGTTTGTCGACGGGGCGTTGAAATGAGGATCCAAACTCTTCGAGTTCCAATCGCGTCATTGGGGTCAAGGCGCGAGGTTCTTTGCGGATTCGCCGAGGAGAAACTAGCAAGTGGTAACTATCGGGCATCTGGTCATCAGCGACAAACTCCGCGAAACTGCCTTGGTCGTTAATCTCAAAATCATAAACCACAGGATCCATTGCAAATGGCAACGCATTTTCAAGTTCCGATTTCAGCTTGATCATTTCCGCTTGAATCCAGTCTTGGGCTTCCCGTTTAACTTTAGGGTCAAACATGAAACCCATTCCGCCGCCGGCCATACCCCCCAGCATCCAGAACCCCCAGAAGTTTTTTGCGTATTTGTTTTTGGCAGCTGAGATCAACTGGTCGGTAAAAAGATTGGTTGACCAAGGAATGATTTCTTGTAGTGGACCTTGAAAATTTTGGGTTGTAATCGAGCCAACTTTTTTGACGTCACCTTGACATAGGGCGGTAACAACTTCATCCAGGATTTTCATCGCCCGGTGCCTGGCATTCCATTCTTTTTCGCTCCTCAGCAGGTATTTCTCAGTGACCATTTCCAGGATGGGCCCAACATTTTGAGCCATGCCTCCATGAACGAGAACGAGACTGTCCTGTAAAAGCTGACGGGTTTCGGTAGAGATTTTTTCGTCCGCGAGAATTTTGTGCTGTGGGAGTAAACAGCCTCGAGAGACACCATACTCGGGATCACCTTCGGTCGCGATTTTTCCAGAGATGAGTTTAATCCCGGGCCAGATGCCACCTGAATCCTGCCAGCCTCCCCCTGAGCCGCCGATCCACTCTCCCAGGATTGCTCGGGCGGCAATGATTCGCCGATCTGATTCTTCAAGCTTTCCAGTTAATTTGCGGATTTGACCAGTGGCACGCATGCAGTTGGAAATCAACGACCCGAGAAGGTTCGTGGAAACTGCCAGTCTTGACCCTTTGGGGATGTCGTTGACTTTGCTGACGATCTCGATTCCCAAACCGGGGCCCACTAATTTACTGAGAAGGTGTTCTGTCGATTGGACATTGCCTTCCATCCCGGGAGGGACAATTCCACTTGCAATCACCGCTGCTTTGATGAGGCCTAGGTAATCACCGGCGAAATCAAACATTTGGTGAATTGTTTTGACCGTTGCCTCAGTGTTCAGGTCGACGCTTACCAATCGAAACACCGGTTCATCGATAATCCGGAAATAGGTTTCGATCGGTGGTCGAGGAACTTGGTCTCTGCCTCGAACCCCCAGGTTGATCGAAGCGTTGAGTACCTGTGCGCCCTCCGGGAAGTCCATGCCTAGAAAAAAGATGTCGCTCCAGGCACTGTGTGAAAAATCCATCCGGACGGATGATCGTTCCGTCAAAATAGGAAATCGTCCAGAAGATGAAACTGTTTTCAGGGATTCGTCAATTTTCAGCGGGTGGTCATCTGCATGACCAATCCGAAACATCCATTGATTTCCCCTGACGGAACGGACGCTTTTTCTCACCTGGTTTGCGAGTGTTTGAAATGCCAGTTGATGATACGCCTGGGATAAAGCGCTTGTGATCCCGTCGGTCAGTCCTTCAATCCGGGAGTGGCTGAGGAACGTGTCAATCGCCTCGGGGAATCGGCGTTCCAGCAATAGTTGGTAACCTGAAAATGGAATGTGCCCCTGATTGTCACTCGGTAAACGAAGTGGCACGTAATAACGGTAAATGGAGTCCAGGAAAAAGAGGGCGCGAACTTGGTGGTAAAGGTTGTCAGAATTTCTCCTGAACTGGTCCAGTTCCCGGGCAAAAACCTGCAGGCGTTCAAGAGTTGCCTCGCCGCAAAAAGAATCTAATGACTGATTACGAACCCGATCCGTTTCGGAGGTGATGATTTCTATAAGGGGGTTCATTGAATCCAGTATGGTTCCGATGTCACTTTTCGGATTGGGTAAGTCGGTTGGTTGATAGAAGTTCCACGAGTGTTGAAAGAATCTGGTCACGGTCAGTGCCTTGCAGGGCGAGTGCTGCCTGCGCCACGAAGACTCCATATTTTTCGCCGATGTTGTAACGTGAGCCATTGACGGCAAAGGCCAGGTATTTTTCTCGAGAAGAAAGGATCGCAAGCGCATCGGAAAGTGAAACGTCGCGATGGCGTTCACTCTGTTGGAATAATTCACTCAAGACCGTCATGACGGTGCTGGAAAGGACATGCATCCCGAAAAAACATTGGTAAAATCCAGACCGTAATCCGGCAATTACCAAATCCTGTTCGGCTTCGGTGGGCGTTGGTTTTTCAACAACCGTGGCAATCTCATAAAGATCCGTAGTTTGGCCAAAAGGGGATCCCCCGATGGCTCCAAAATATTTTAGGTTGTTTTCCCGGGTGGGTTGTACAGCTGAAACCGAGCAGTTGTGCTGTGAGGCGACGTCAATCAGTTGCCTGGCGCATCTTTTTTCAGCCGAGCTGACGTAAAGGTGATCTCCGACTAGATGCAAAAAGGGCTCGTCTCCGACAAAATCTTTGCCACGTAAAATGGCATCGGCGTAACCCAACGGTTCGGGTTGCTCTGCGAAATGGAGGATGTCGGAATCGTCGCCGGCTGCCCGGCAGAATTCGGCTTGATCACCTGGTTGAATGACGAGGCAGATTTCTTCCACGCCGGCATTGGCCACTTCTTCCACGATGTGCTGTAAGGCCGTTTTTTCTTTGCCGTCGCAGTCAACGACTTTTTGCAAAGGAATCGTGTGTTGTGCGGGTGCTGCTGCGGTAATTAAAGCCTTGCGGATTTTCATTCAATTCAATTAGTTTCCATGCGAATTGGCGTCTTCTTCAAAAGTTTCAACGATTTCGCGTGTTTTGGCAAGACAACATTTGCACGAATCTTTTGCGTCAGATGTGGCTGTCAAACCCCTCCAGTGCCAATCTTCAAGAAGGTCCACGGACAATCAGGGCGTTTGCGGTTTGCGACTTGGAATGGAGTGCGCGTAATCCCCGATTTTATTAACACCTTCGGTGACCAAAATGTGGCGATTAGCTTGAATGTCGGTTATTTCCTGAGTCAGGCCGGACGGCCAAAAAATTTCAAGCTTGTCGATTTTGGTCGCTTTTCCCAGTCCGAAGTGGACCCAGGATGGATGTTGCGATTGGTAGGTGTTGATGGGGAAGAGTTCCCGCACAATTTTCCGTCCGCCAACGTGGGCGACTAGTCGGGAGCCAATGCCCAAGGCGTTGCTCGGATTGCCTGACAAGGAGACTTTCAAGTAGCTCGATTTTTCGAACTGATTCTTGAAAACACGCAGGGAACCACCACCGACTTGACGAACTAATAAATCCAGTTGGCCTGGCTCAAAAAGATCAAGGGCCAATACGGCACGACTGTCGCCATCGATATCAGCTGAGGTCATGTGACTGATTTCCAGGA
>JAZABE010000278.1:0-3583 GCA_036137535.1 Planctomycetota bacterium
CCCGTCCCGGGTGGAGGCAGCCATGCGACCGTTGATCCGCTGAGGTGCGTTTTTGGCGATCGAGACAGTGCCATAGCTATTGAAATCAGTAGAGGTAAACAAGAGCTCGGCAGGAGTGCTGTGCGCAAGGTGGGCGATAGCAGCAGTGGTAATGTCACCGCCCCAGCTGTCTTCCAAGGTCATGGCGATTCCAAGCGAAAGGCACAGGTCGCGGGCTTGCCGTGCTTTAGTGAGACCGCCCAGCTTGCTGATTTTGAGATTGACGACATCCATTGCCCGGTCGCTTGCCGCTCGAAGGATCATGTCGACCGAGTCAATCACTTCATCCAAAACAAATGGCAAGTCAGTTCGTTGGCGAATCGCCAAGCATTGTTCATAGGTTGCACAGGGTTGTTCGATATAAACATCGAGGTCTCGAACAGCGTTAACCACGCGGACGGCTTCGTGCATGAGCCAACCGGTGTTGGCATCGGCGATCAATTTGTCGCTAGGGTTGAGGATCTGTCGAACCGCACGAATTCGCTCAATGTCTTCGTTTGGGTCCCCGCCGACCTTGAGCTGGAACCGCCGGTAACCGTCGTCATGGTACAACTGTACATTTTCAGCCATTTCTGCCGGCGGTCGTTGGGAGATGGCGCGATACAGCACAACATCGTTCCCGTAACGGCCTCCCAGGAGTTCGCACACGGGAAGCCCGGAAGATTTGCCTAGGAGGTCCCAGCAGGCAATGTCGATCGCCGATTTAACGTAGGCATGACCTTTTAACAAAGAATCCATGGTGCGGTTCAGCTTGCCCAGCTCCAAGGGGTTTTCACCAATAAGCTGAGGGCCGAGCTCACGAATGCCAGCCCGAACACCGGCCGCATAGGCGGGCAGGTAGACAGGACCAAGGGGGCAGGTTTCCCCGTGTCCCACCAGGCCGTTGTCGGTTTGCACTTGGACCACTGTGGAGTCAAAAACTTCGACCGATTTTCCCTCTGACCAACTGTATTTTCCTTCTTTCAAGGGCAGGTCGACTTGATAAACATTGATGCCAGTGATTTTCAACGGAATTCTTTCGCAGAGGGACAGGGGGTTAATCGCGGCCCATTGAATAGGCCGCGGCAGTTCCAATCAACACAGGTTCGAGATTTTAACTTTAAATTCTAGAGTGATTTTCACCCACTAATCAAGCTAACCCAAGCCGACAGTCAAGGGCAGCAACGGCTTTCAGGTAAAAAGAAGTTTACTTGCCCAATTCATCGGCAATCCGACTGGCTCCGTAGATAAATTTCATAGCATCGCGGATAAAGTTGGAGTGAACGCTTACTGAGCGGGCCTGCTTTTCAGAATAAAAGTAGTCGCCTGTTAACGACTGGATGTTTCCATCAAAAATGAGCCCAACAATTTCTTTGTTTTTGTTGATTACGGGACTGCCAGAATTGCCGCCGATGATATCAGTCGTGTTCACGAAGTTAACAGGGGTTGAGCCGTCGATTTTGGCTTTGGCGGCATGGTAAGTGCCGGGTAGTTTGTAATCACCTTTGGCTCCGTGGGATTGTTCGTGGGAAAAAGCGCCGGAAAAATGGGTCATGGCCGGGATTGTTTTCCCGTTTTCCTGGTACCCTTTAACCGGGCCATAGGCCAATCGGAGCGTGAAGGTAGCGTCGGGGTAGGTGGACGTACCCTGAGTTGCAAAAAGGGCTTTGGAAATTTTGGCGTAGGCCTGTTGTTCCAGTTCGCTTAATTCTTCGGCTTCCATTTGTGACTTCCGCACTTCCGCATCGACGATTCGCGCAAGGCGGATCATGCCGTCGTTAGAGTTGCTGAGGGCCTTGCCTTGTTGCACGAGCTGCTTGCGATAGTCGACTTGATCCAGACGGGTCGAATCAATAATGGCTGCTGCCCGATCGCTGGGGCTCATTCCTCCGAGGATTTTTTGGCAGAGGGGGTCATTGCCACCTCTCAGTTCTACCATTCGTCCAATCAGGTCACCAATTAGAACCCGCTCGAGGTCCTTGTAGATGGGCGCAGGTGAGTATAGTTTTTGTTCCAGCGATGCCCGGGCCGATTCTTGGTAAGGTGGAAGCCGTTGCTCGTTTGGCTTTTCGTTTTCATCAGCCAGCTGGACAATTTGCTGTGCGATGGTGAATAGCTTGGTTCTCAAGGAAATACCACGATGCATCGAAAGGACGCGTTTCTGCTGGATGGATTCAATGGTTTGCCAGGCATCTGCGAGGTCTGCCAGCTGTGGCTCGGATTTGACTTTTGTGATCAACGCCGTCTCGGCCCGGAGCTTGGCGGCCATGTTTCCGGGGTCCTGTAACCCTTGGATTTTCCCAAGGTAAGCCTTGCGAGCGTTTTGAATTCCGAACAGTTCGTCTTGGGCACGACGCTTGGATTCATCGCTTTCAAGACCAAATTGCTGGAGTAGAATTTCGCGACGCCGGATAAAATTCAGGACAAAAGGCAGGCGGTGATCTCGCTGGTATTTGAGTGCCGCATGCGTGTAGATCCGACTCGTTCGGCCCGGGTTCCCAGCAACGAATGTCAATTCGTTTTCCGCGGCACCCTGATCAGACCACTTGAAAAAGTAAGGCGTTTTTGCCGGTTTCCCGTTTTCGTAGACACGGAACAAGGTGACATCTAGGCAATAGCGGGGGTATTCAAAATTATCAGCATCCCCGCCAAAAAAAGCGGCCGCTGCCTCCGGTGCCCAGACCAGCCGGACATCCGTAAAAACTTTGTATTGGTAAAGGTGATACTTGCCCCCGCCATAAAGGGTGACGACATCGCAGCGCAAGCCAGATTTTGCTGTCGCTTCACTCTCGATCGTGGCAATTACCGCTCGCCTGGCTCTGGCGGCTTCACCAGAAGTCATTTCCTTTTTGACGGCTGCGTTGACTCGCTGAGTTACGTCGGCGATGTTCACCAGTTGGTTGAGCTCGAGGTCGGGTGCCTTGATCTCATGGCCTTGGCTTGCCGCAAGGAAGCCGTTTTTGGCGTAGTTGTTTTCTTTTGAAGAAAGCTTGAACAGGGTGTCTGAGGCAACGTGGTGATTGGTCATGACCAGTCCACGGCTCGACACGAAGGACGCTGAGCCGCCAACATTGAAACGGACACAGGCTTTCATGACATGTTCGGCCCATTCCTTGGTTGGCTCAAACCCATATTTTTCTTTCAATTGTTTTTTGGGAAGATTGTTGAATAACCACATCCCTTCATCAGCCGGACAAGACGAAGGGAGCCCGCTAATGAAACCGAAAAAAAACACAATAATGGTTAGGACACGGGATTTCATAATATTCCTCGGGAGAATCAAAAAACGGGTTTAGCCGGCACGGGGCTGGTTGTTCAGCAAGGCTGCAGCCTCTATTGATGTTCCAACGTTCCAGCGGAAGCGTCAAGCGCCCCGGCCCGTCTTTTTTGAGAACCACGAGATTCATGGTTTTACCGGCAATGTCTCGGCGGCTTGGTTCGGTTATCCTTGGTTGAGTCAAAATTTGTTTTAATCAGACTAGCGTGTAACGGGTGTGGACGAATCTTTCTGGGCTGAATCCGAAAAACGACTGTTTCTTTTAGACGGAATGGCGCTTATTTATCG
>JAZABE010000279.1:0-2571 GCA_036137535.1 Planctomycetota bacterium
GATTGAATGCCCGTTAACGACCGGGTTTGCCGGGATTCTAGTGACCGTTAAGAGAGGATTGTTTTCGGCTAGAACTTCAGGAAAAGATAGCAGCCCAGTGACACAATTAATGCACCAATGATATTAAGGGCAATGCCCTCCTGGGCCATTCTGCGGATGGGAACTTGACCGGTTGCGAATACGACAGCATTGGGAATCGTGGCGACCGGGAGCATGAAAGCGCAGCTGGCACTGATTACTGCCGGGAACATGATCATACCATGTGGAATCCCATTTTCGCTTGCAGCTGCAGCCAGGATAGGCATCAGAAGGTAAGCAGTTGCCGTGTTGCTGGTCATCTCAGTCAGGAAGGTCACGGTTAAAGCGATCATCAGCATCAGCGCCAATAGGTGTAAACCTCCCAAGTTTTCCAACGAGCCTGCAATCGTGTCACTCAACCCTGATTCTTTGAATGCGGCTCCGAGTGAAATTCCCGCTGCGACCAGGATTAGCATCTCCCACGGGATTTGTTTCGCGGTTTTCCAGTCGAGTAGTTTTTGTCCATCGCGTTGGCCTGAAGGGATGCAAAACATGACAATAACTGCGATAAAAGCAACTGCACCATCGGTGACATAGTCACTGATCTTTTCGCCTGCCGGAACAAAATCGAAGCAGGGTAATGAGCTCCATCCACCAAACGGATCTTTCCGGGTCATCCAGGCGATTGCCGTTACACCGAAGACGGCCAGGGTTCGTTTTTCTTCCGGTTGCCATTTTCCAATGTTTGGCATTTGAACATTGAGCGAGGGGTCGACGTTTCGGGTGACCCAAAGCCAGATTGTGATCATCAGCAAGAAGGCAATCGGTGCAGCATATCCCATCCACGCCAAAAATGAAATTTCATCACCGGTTGCTTTTTCATATTCGCTCATGAACGCCAGGTTGGGTGTGGTGCCAATCGGGGTTGCCATGCCTCCACAACTTGCCGCGTAGGCGATCCCCAGCAATAAAGGGATGATGACTTTTCGGTCATTGACATTTTCCAGAACGGCCAAGGCAATGGGTAGCATCATCAGCGTCGTAGCGGCATTGGAAATCCACATGCTCAAGCAAAAAGCGGCAAGCATAAACCCGAGAATCAGCCGTTTCCCTCCTCCTCCGCAGAGACTGACCATATTCAGGGCGATTCTGCGGTGGGCCCCGCTTTTTTCGAGGGCCTGAGAAAGGATAAAGCCACCAAACAATAGGAGCACCAAATGGTTTCCAAAGGCCCCGGCAATTTGGGTTTTGTTGAGGATTCCAAACATCGGAAAGAGGGCGAGTGGCAGAAGCGACGATACTCCAAATGGCAAAACCTCGAAGACCCACCAGATTGCGGTGGAAACGGTAATACCCATGGTGATGGCTTGCGGCTTGGGAAGTCCCCCCAGAAAGACGATCCAGCCCACTAAAATTCCCAGCAGCGGCCCACCCCAAATTAAGGAATCCGTCCAAGCAAGACGGACTGGGTGGCTTGGAGAAGCATTTGATTGCTGTGCATCAGACATGAGCCTATTGTGCAGTAAATCAAATGGATGTGCGACCGGGTGTTCATTGACTGGGCAAAACCAGAGGGTGACTATGGATCTGCGATCCGTGATGGATTTTCTGCCAAGGGGTTTAGTCTGGTCGGCCCGATTAATGGCGATCTGAAGCTGCGAATGCCTGTTGGATCCAGTAGAGCACGCCTCCAACCAGGAAAGTGCCCAGGGCGACATAAATACTTTTAATTCCTCCCGTGGGTTGGTAGAGGAAGCCCATGACGACAGCGAGCCCCGTGCCCCCGACGTAGAATCCAGCGACCACGAGGCCGGGCGACAGCAGGGACCGTCCGCCGCGCAGTTTTTTTAGGAACAGGCTGCTCACCGAGGCAGCCGCGCAAAGCGAAAGGGTTGTCCCGAGGTAATCCAATAGAGTTTTGAGCGTTGAAAAATAAATGATGATCGAGGCCAGGATCACCTGCAGAATAATGGCGTATTGCGGCGTCTCTTTTTGAAAACTGAATATCGAGGGCAACATCCGTTCATCTGCCATTTTTGCGTAGACTCGGGGGGCGGCCATCATCATGCTCGTGACTGAAGTGAACAAGGCGATCGAGATGATCACGACAAACAGGTTTTTGAACCCGACACCTCCCAGGTTCTCTGCCGAGACGGCTGCAACTTTGCCCATGCTCTGCTTGATTACGGAAGCATCAGCCGAATAGACAAACACGAAATTAAGCGCAACGTACAAGAAAAAAGTGATCGAGGTTCCCCATAATAGCGCATTTGGGATTTTTGTTTTTGCTTCTTGGACTTCGTCGGCGATGTAGACGGCAGCATTGAATCCCATGTAACTGAAAGCGATCCACATGAGCTGTTTTGAAAACAACACTGGGAATTTTGAGGCTTCGACAGGATCGAGGTCATTGATGACTTGAGCGGGTCGCAGCTTGAAACTGGCATAGATCAGGAAAGCCAATAGCAGGGCAAGTTTTAAGATGACGGCAACATTTTGGGCGCTGACGCCAACCTTGATTTTGATCCCGTGGATCAGGGCGGCTACGATCAC
>JAZABE010000280.1:0-4633 GCA_036137535.1 Planctomycetota bacterium
GGGCACCCTCCACTGCCCAACGGGACATGGCCGATCGGGTTACGCCATGGGACTTTTAAAAGCGCATCGATGAAAATTGAGGTGGGTTATTGTGTCTATTTGCCCCCAGACTACCGAGAGTCTGCAAATCGCAACCAACGATTCCCAGTCGTGTATTACCTTCATGGTGGGCGTCCCGGCAACGAAACGAAATCCGTTCGCTTGACCGGTTATATTGACCAGGCGATCCGGCGTGGGGATGCCCCAGGCATGATCTATGTCTTTGTCAACGGCGGCAAAGTTAGTCACTACAACACTCCCCAATTCAAGTCGCTGGGCGAGGATGTTTTTGTCAAGGAATTGATCCCGCACATTGACTCGACCTATCGAACACTTGCCCGTCGCGAGAGTCGTGGGCTGGAAGGATTTTCTCAGGGGGGACGAGGTACGACGCGGATCATGTTTCGTTACCCGGAGGTGTTCTGGTCGTGTGCTCCAGGTGGAGCTGGCCATGCAACGGAAAAATTGATTTCTGAAAACAATGGACGGGAAAACGACAAGCTTGTGTTTGCCCGGGGGGACAATACCTGGGATTTGGCTCGAGAGTATGCGAAGACACGCAAGCACCCTCTGCGAATCCTGGTCCATGTCGGAACTTTGGGGTTTAACTACGACAACAACCTAGATTATATGAAATTCTTGGAGGCACTTGAAATTCCCTTCCAACGGTTAATTATCAAAGGGGTTCCCCACAGTGCCATGAAGATTTATGAGAAACGGGGAACTGCACTAATGCGATTCCATGCGGCTAATTTTGGACTCATCGCCCAGTCGGGTGAGAAATGAGTCGCCCAGCACGCACTGGATTTCGGTGCTCACACCGCATTCCGATTCACGCATTGTTTTCCGGCTAAGGTGCTGTACGTCCTGGGATGACAGGGCAATTCGGTTCAGTGAAATCAAGCAATTGGGTGCCCTCTATTTCACTGCTGGATTGAGAATGGAAAAGAGGGCAAGTAAAGTAATGGCAAAGACGATAATGACATTATGATCGGCTGTCACGCAACCAGAGGTTAGCTTTCATGGGTGGAACGGTGTTTAATCGACGTAAGATGTTACGGGGTGCCGGAGGCGCTATATTGGCACTTCCTCACTTGGAAGCCATGGCAACACCCCACGGGGCTGTCGAAGTCCCAATGCGAATGGCCTGTATCGGTTTGAATTTTGGAATGGTTCCGACTCTTTTTTTCCCTCGACAGGTGGGGTCCGATTACCAGCTGACCGACCGGCTCTTACCTTTGAAGAAACTGCGGAACGATTTTACCGTGTTTTCCGGGCTGGATCACGGCGTGAATGCCCAGGGGGGCCATGGCGGCGTGCATGCTTTCTTGTCAGGTGTTCTTTCCAAAAATTCTGCCGGGATGCCAGAAGCCAATATCAGCGTTGACCAGAAAGCCGCCCAAATCGTGGGGACCCAAACCCGTTACCCGTCGATGCAATGGTCCAGTGGAAACGACCCAAATAACCGGATTTCGTGGAGTGCTTCTGGCGTCGCAATTCCACCGGTGACTCGCGTGGAGATGATCTACCAGGCCCTGTTCCAGAAAGTGGATCCCAGGTCGCGGCAGGGAATCCAGGAACGACTCACGGCAAAATCCAGTATCCTCGATTTGGTCAAAAGCGATGTCGATTATTTGAAGCGCAAAGTCGGCAAAGGGGATCGGCGGAAATTGGACCGTTACTTTGATTCAGTCCGGGAAGTTGAAATTCGAATCCAACAATCCAGCCAGTGGCTGGATAAGCCGAAGCCGGTTGTGGATTACCGACTGCCGCGTGAACCCAGCGGGCTGGACTTTGTGAAGCGGGTGCCCCTGTATTATGACCTGATGAAACTGGCGTTGGAAACCGATTCCACCCGGGTGATTACTCTGGCACTGGGAGACATTGGCGGGAATTACGGTGGATTCAAAATCAGTCGGGGATATCACCAGTTGACCCATCACGGCAAGGTTCCCGAGTACCTCACTGAGCTTTCCGTCATCGAACAGTTTCATATGTCCGAGTTCGCACGCTTCTTGAAGCAGTTGAAATCGGTGCGGGAGCCAAATGGAAAAACGCTTCTCGAGAATAGCATGGTGCTGTTCGGTTCTGGAATGGGCAATGCGAGCTCCCACTCCAACAAGAACTTGCCGTTGATTCTCGCGGGTGGTGGGTTTCGGCACGGTGAGCACCAGTCCTGTTTCCGAAAGGGTATCCAGCAGGAGGCTGCACCGGCCGCGAACCTGTTTGTCTCGATGTTGCAACGGTTCGGTTTGGAAGTCGATCAGTTTGCACTCTCCAGTGGTACGCTGACGGGGTTGGAGGTGGCAGCTTGAGAGGTTTTGGTCAAACAGGACCCTTGACCGGTGGGCGGCTTTTGCGTCGATTCGTTTGGGGGATAAAGCTTTGGGGAGTGGTCTTCAGCCTCGGTTGGTTGGGTTCCGGTCAGGCGGCCGATGAAAATGGACAGCAACTGGATCCGGTTGTTGTGAAATATTTTCAGCGGTATTGTTATCAGTGCCACGGCGAGGAAAAACAAAAAGCGGATCGTCGGTTGGATCGTTTACCGTATGACTTGACGGGCAAGAGTGAGGCGATTGCTTTGCTAAAAGATTCGCTGGACGCGATAAACCGCGGTGAAATGCCGCCGAAAAAAAACGGGGTGCTGCAGCCTCCCGCCCAGGAAACCCGACAAGTCGTCGATTGGATGACCCGTTACTTGGCAAAGCAATCCAGTTTAGCTGCTCCAGGGACGACCGTGATGCGTCGGCTGAACCGTTTTGAATATGTCAATACACTGAGAGATCTGCTGGGTTTGCAGCCGGACTATTTTAACTCGACTTCGGATTTTCCGGCCGATGCAACGGAACATGGATTTGATAATAACGGTCTGGCTCTCACGCTGTCCGATTACCAATTGAAACGCTACCTCGAAGTGGCCCAGGCCTCGTTGGAGGCCGCCTGTTTTTTTGAGGTTAAGCAGCCCCCGGTCCAGACTTGGCATTACACGGCCAATGATTTTAACGGAGTTGACGCTTACACGCGGGCCCCGGTGACTTGGCGGTTGATGGTGAATGGCCAGTACCTGGAAATTGGCCATGGAAAACCGAGTGAGCGCCACCCGAACTATGTTCCCCAGTTTGCCCGTAAGGGGGGAGTGCCGCAGGACGGATGGTACACAATCAGTGTGAAAGCGTCTGCTGCCAACCGGTTGGACCACGGCTATGATCACGCTGAGTTTCAGCGTTATCAGAAACAGCCACTCAAAATGGCGTTGTGGATTGCCCCTAATATTGCATTGCTTGAGAAAAATGCTGCCGACCAGCGGCGGCGAATCAAGGTTTGGGATCTCCCCGATTCCCAACCCCAAACCTTTACCCAAAAAGTCTGGCTTACCCAAGGGTCGATTCCTTTTGTAAGTTGGACCAACGGGGTCAGTTCCAAGGGGAATATCAGACGGGTTGCCGAGAAATATCATCCCGAAGTGATCCGCGCGACCAAAACTCAGCTTGATGCCGCCGGTCTTGGGGACTCCGAGGCTAAAACGTTGGTTGAACGGTTAAGTAAGAATAATAACAACCCGATTCTTTCCGAGGTTTACCACGGGCCGTGCATCCGGGTGTGGGAAATGGATCTCAAAGGACCGACTTATGAACAATGGCCGCCGGCCAGTCATCAACGGATTTTTGGTGAAGAGACCGATGCTTCCCGGGTGAATATTGATTCCGTTCTGGTGGATTTTGCAAGCCGAGCTTTTCGGCAACCGGTTCCATCGGGTGACGTTGAGCATTACGCGCGTTTTATCCGGGAAAGAATCCATAACGGTGATTCCCCGGAGCAAGCACTAAAGCTCGGTTTGGCTGCGATGCTCACTTCACCCAGATTTCTTTATCTGGATGAGGGAAATGAAGAGTCCAGTTCCCGCCTGAACTCTTACGAACGAGCATCCCGGCTCTCCTATTTTCTGTGGAGCAGTATGCCGGATGATAAGCTGTTCAAGGCGGCAGCGGCAGGGGTGCTGGAAATCCCCGCAGGGATTCGCTCTCATGTGGAAAGAATGCTGGCGGATCCGAGATCCGATGCCTTTGTAGAACATTTTACTGAGAGTTGGTTGCGGATTCATTTGCTCGGGTCCATGCCACCCGATCCCAAGGCTTTTGCTTCTTATTATTCCGACCGACTCGAAGAATTTTTCAAGAAGGAAACGCGTCTCTATTTTGGCGATCTGCTGTCGCGAAATGGTTCAATCCTGGAATTCCTTGACAGCCAGCACACGTTTCTCAACGACGCCTTGGCTAGCCACTATGGAATCCGGGGGGTTTTTGGAGAAGCGTTTCGCAAAGTTCGACTTGAGCCGAAGGATCATCGGGGTGGGTTGCTGGGGCAGGGAAGCATTTTGACACTGACGGCTAACTGGATTGAGACTTCACCGGTCGTGCGAGGTGTCTGGGTTCTGGAAAACATTTTGGGAACGCCCCCACCCCCGCCCCCGCCTGATGTTGAACCGTTGGAGCCGGATACCCGCGGAACCCGTTCCATCCGCGAACAACTGGAGCAGCATCGAACGGTCGCTGCCTGCGCGGATTGTCACCAAAAAATTGATCCGTTGGGTTTT
>JAZABE010000281.1:0-16448 GCA_036137535.1 Planctomycetota bacterium
ATGGGACAATCAGCCTCGGCCATTGTCCTGGACGAATCTCGAGGAAAATTCGGCCCGTTTACCGGGCAACTTTTTGTCGCCGACTATACCCTGAGCCTAGTGATGCGAGTTGACCTGGAACAGGTCAATGGTGTTTACCAAGGAGCCTGTTTCCCGTTTCGTGAAGGATTCAGTACCGGGATCATCGGTGCTCTCCTCACGAAAGAAGGCTATTTTCTCGCTGGCGGTTGTAGCCGGGGATGGCCAACACGCGGAACCGAGCCCTATGCACTGCAACGTTTGCACTGGTCGGGCAAAATGCCTTTTGAAGTGCTTCACATGAAAGCCTTGCCTTCCGGATTCAGCCTGGAATTCACCCAACCGATCGCCGAAAAGGATCTCAAGCCAGAGGACTTTGACCTGGTGACTTATACCCATTACTACCAGCCTGGCTACGGTAGCCCTGAAGTGGATCAAACGCGACCTCAGGTGACTTCCGTTTCCTGTTCAGACGATGGCAAGAAGATCACACTCATCATTGATCAGCTCAAGATCGGTCATGTCCACGAACTTAAAATGACTTCACTCAAGTCGGCCTTCGGTGACTCACTTTTGCATGACACTGCTTATTACACTCTGAACCAGATTCCAAAATAAGCTCCCCGGGTTCTCGTCCCAATTTCAAATCCGGCCGTCTATTGAAACAAGGAGTTGCCGCCACTTAAATTGCCAATCCCTGGATTGGCGGCACTGGGATTGGCGGCACTAGGATTGGCAGCACTGGGATTGCTGGACTCCGGGCTGTTAGCATTAGAGCTGCGTGAAGCAAGCACTTCTTTCCATTGAGAAACGTTGATCCCGATACTCGATCCAGTCACTGAATCCAATGATTTCATGGCAGCATATTGGAGTGCAGTCTCGGGCTCATTGAGAACTTGAGCAAGTGCTTCAACCGTGGCGTCCCCCGGATAATGCTCAAGGTTCCGAATGGCCGTAGCGCGAACGTCCTTATCTGTGTCCGCACCGATCACCCGAATGAGCTCCTCCCCGGCACTTGGGGTCCGGCGAAGAGCCAACGCATTGATGGCCGCAATCCGCACTTCCGCTTCCGGGTCTTTAAGACCATAAATGATCAACGTTTCTGCAGACTGGTTGTTAATTTCACCCAGCGTGTAAAGCGCATCGACGCGGACCTGGATGATTTTTTCATCTTGGATAAAAGGGGCAAGTTGAGCCACAGCTTGTTCCTTTTCACTCTCAGATAACCGGCTGGCGCGTTTGGCTATCTCACCAAGCGTTGCCCGTTTAGAGTGAACCGTTTCGGCAATCGCTTCTTCGGCACGCCATTTGGCCTGAACCCAAGGCAGGTAGCGGCCTGCTTTCCATAAAGGACCTTCCGCACACCCTGTTAAACAAACAGTGCAGACAATCACGAACACCCGAAACTTGTTTGAATTCAACACTCTGCTATTCCATCGATTTTGAGGCAAGAGAATAGCAAAAACTGAAAATTTCAAAAAGGCCGCATTTTTCGAGGAATTAGGACGCTTGCCTGCAACCACCCACTTGGCCGACTCGCACCGTGCAGGTGTCAGAATCCAACGAGGCCCCGGTGAAAAACATTTCCGGGACCCTCAGCATCAGTTTTCCGGTTTGAATTCTTGGAGGATCTGTTGGATCTCCCGTTTTTGTTCTTCGGAATCCGCCAGCTCCACAGCCTGTTTGCCAGCCAACTCAGCAGCCTCGGGCCGATCACCTTCCAACAGGAGAATCGCTTTTTGGAGCAACAGGTCAGCTTTAACCGAGTCGGGATGATCATCACTATCCACAAACTCTTGGAAGAGCTCCAAGGCTTCCTTTGTTCGTTCCAAAGCCACCAACGAGTAAGCTTTTAAAGCAAGGATTCCCGCGGAGGTTTCCGACCCATCACTGAGAGCTAACGCTTGATCAAACACCTGAATCGCTTCTTCATGCTTCTCCAATGTATCCAAGATTTCCCCCTTGGTACTAACCAAAACGTGGCTGGTGGGATAGGTCTTGATCTGTTGGTCAAGAAAATTCAGTGCCTCTTCGGTACGCCGCGTCGCAATGTAATTGAATGCTTTTTGCACCAAAATTCTCTCCCGACGATCCTCTGTAAGCCCATCCACGGTGCCCATTGCATCCAGGAGTTCATCGACGGCCTGAATTCGGTCTAGCTTTTTCAGCAGAAACAGTTTTTGCTGCAAGGCGTCCACCCGCGAATTTGCCGGAAGCGTCACGTCCTTGACCGCTTTCTCGAATTCAATCAGAGCCTGCTGAGGATCCAGCGTCCTGACAATCACATCGATCTTGGCCAAAATCCGCTTTCGCTCTTCTGCATCCTGGGCCGCATAATACTTGACCCGCAAACCCAGTTTGTTGTTTTTATCAATCGCAACGATCTCTTTGATAATTTCTTCAAAGTGGTTCGTCACAATGTCAGGATCCATCAGGCCCAGGGCACGGTCCAGTAATTCCGCTTTTTTGTCACCTGTCTCTCTTGTGGCCAGGGCCAACAATTCATTTCGTTCCTGCAGTTTTTCTTGGAACCCCTTGACGTGGGACAAGTATTTTTTGGGGCCACCCGCCTGGTAACCGGTTTTGGCAAACGGGCGTCCCGCGGCATCACAGATGTAAATACTGGGAAAACCAGACACCCCAAATTTTGATTTGAGGTCTTCATTCTGCTGAATCTCCTCCTGAGACTGGTTTGATTTATCGGATGGAAAATCCAGTTTTAGGAAAACAAAGTTCTTGAGAGCTTCCCTTGAAAATTCGCGTTTAGAGAAAACTTCTCCCTCCAACTTGATACACCAGGTGCACCAGTCGGATCCAGTAAAATTCATGATCACGCTTTTGTCTTCTTTTTGAGCCACTGAAAATGCTTTTTCGGCATCGAGGTACCAGTAACCATCTTTTCCCAAAACTTCCTCAGTTTTGTCATTACCCTCTGTTTGAATGGGAGCTAAGTCCTGGATCGACTTTGGCAAATCCTTGCCGCGCTCGGAGGGATTGACCTGTTTTTCGCCTTCTTGGCCAATCAGTGAAGTCGCCAACCCGGTCGAGCTGATCAACCCCGTCAACAGCATTGTCGCAACCCAGCACCGAATCTGAATTTCGGTGATGCTCCTGTTCAATCCACACAACATGTTCGTTCCAATCTTTCAATGGGGAAAAATGGCTGCATTCATCATAGCAAACAGACGCCATCTGGAAAAATTCGACTTCCCGGCAAATAATTGGTTTTGGTTCCCAAACTCAGATCAAATGATTCTCAAGCCCACTGCATTGGCTTTCTTCCGATGAATGCCACTTGGCTTCACTTGACCCAACCGGACTTCAGTTCCCAACATTTAAACCATGTCACATCACGAACAAGCTGCCAAGGAACTCAACGGCCTCTACTCGGCCCTGTTCACCCCTTTTCTTCCCAACAACGAAATCGACTTTGCCAAGGTCGAACAGTTGATTCGTTATCAACTCGGCAACGGTTTGAACGGTTTTTTCGTCTGTGGAACGACGGGGGAAGGTCTGTTGTTAAGTCCCGAGGAACGGGTGGAAATGGTTCGCTTTGTGGTTGATTTTTGTCGTAACGATACATTTGCCCGACCGTTTGCCGCAAAGGTCATTGCGCATGTCGGCCATCCCAGCACTGAAGTCGCCGCACAACTGGCCAAGCAATCTGCCAAAACAGGTGCTGACTGGATCGGTTCAATCGGTCCGGTTTTTTACGGCAACACGTTTCAAGGGACGCTTCGGCATTACATGGCAATTGCCAACGCCACGGAGCTTCCGTTCATGATTTACGCTTTTCAAGCTTCCATTGAGCCTGAACGTGACCGGAAACTATTCCAGATTCCCAACGTAGCGGGCGTAAAATACACAGGATCTGATTTCTTCTCGATGCAGCAACTCGCTCGACAGCTCGATTATCCGGTTGCCCTGATCAGCGGGATGGACGAAATGTTTGTCGCGGGTCAAGCAATGGGTTTTGGAGCCGGAATCGGTTCAACCTACAACTTTATGCCAGAACAATTTTTGAAAATGCTCAATGCTTGTCGAGCAAACGATTTTCACACCGCCCAGGACATCCAGTCACGGGTTAATGTTGTGATCGATTATTTTTGCCAGTTTGAAAATTGGACTTATCGCAAGGCGTTCATGAAATACATCGGTCTTGATTGTGGACATTCCCGTTTGCCTTTTGGACCCATTTCCGATGCTGACTACACTGACTTTGAAACGGGGCTCGACAAAATTGGGATCCTCAAGCGGAATGCCGCTGCCCACACCGCGGATCAACCAGATCCCGGTGGCACCTCCCCGTAAGCTGCACCGATGCCGTAAAAAAAAGGAATCAGATGTCGATCGGATCCCAGAAAAAGCAATCCGCCGAACCCTCGCAGGACCAGGGTCTCCATCCAACCTGGAGCGTACAAAGTGCGATCGAACTTTATGGACTCAACCGTTGGGGAAATGATTATTTTGGAATCTCACCGCAAGGTAATGTCACTGTAAAGGCCCCACTGGCAACCCAATCCGAGCCAGTCGAATTCACAGAGATTATTGAAGGCTTGCGGCAACGGGGCCTGGAAATGCCAGTCATTCTCAGGCTAGAAAATTTACTTGCCGATCGCGTCAAGGTATTAAACGAAACCTTTCAACAGGCAATGGACCAAGCCAATTACCAAGGTGTGTACCGGGGCGTTTTTCCCCTGAAAGTCAACCAGCAACGCCACCTGATCGAAGATCTGACTCGAACCGGAAAAGCATTTGGTCACGGCCTGGAAGTGGGAAGCAAAGCCGAACTGCTGATCGCTATGGCTTCGCTACAGTCCAGGGAGAGCCTGATCGTTTGCAACGGCTATAAAGATCAAGAATTTATTGACCTGGGTCTACAGCTGACCCAACTTGGCTACCAATGTTTTTTCGTGGTCGAAAACCTCAATGAACTGGAAAGAATTCTTCAGCGTTCCCGGTTCTGGAACATAAGCCCCTTAATCGGTGCACGGGTCAAGTTGTCCACAAAAGTCGATGGCCATTGGCAGGAGGATAGTGGGGACCGCAGCCTCTTTGGGTTAACCACCATCCAATTAATGGAACTGGTCGACCGCTTGCGGCAGGCCGAATGCCTCGACTGCCTCCAGTTGTTGCACGTTCACCTGGGCAGCCAAATCCCAAATATTCGCAACATCCGGGACGGGGTCAACGAAGCTTGCCGGTATTATATTGACCTGGTCAAGGAAGGTGCAGGACTCCAGTTCATCGACCTGGGAGGCGGACTGGCCGTGGATTACGACGGGAGTTCCAGTACCAGCAACCACAGTCGAAACTATGATCTTAAAGAATACTGTGTGGATATCGTAGACACCTTGGTCGATGCACTGAACCAAGCCGGCGTAGAACACCCGACCTTGATGACCGAATCCGGAAGATGGACAGTCGCTCCCATGTCCGTCCTCCTGTTTAATGTCTTGGACGTTGACCACTTTGATGGAACGGACGAGCTTGACTCCTTTGAAATGCCTGACCCCTGTGAACCGGTATTAGGCTTGCTAGAAACTCTGAACAAACTGGAATCGGCGTCCTTTCAGCCGAATCGGTTTCAGGAAAATTTCAATGACGCCCTTTATTATCGGGATCAGGTACTTCTTGAATTCCGCGCAGGAAAAATCACTCTCCGCGAAAAAGCAGTTGCCGAAAACCTTTGCCTCAAGATCCTGCGTCAAATCTCCAACGCGGTCCAGCAAATGGATCGCCCGCCCGCCGAACTCAGTCAACTTCGCGATTCTCTGTCCGATATTTACTACGGAAATTTTAGTGTTTTCCAATCTCTCCCGGATGCTTGGGCAATCGAACAGGTGTTCCCGGTCATGCCGATACACCGCCTCCACGAAAAACCTAATCGCCAGGGAGTCATCGCAGACCTGACCTGCGACTGCGACGGAAAGCTGAACCGGTTTGGTGCAACACAGGGTTTGGCCAAGACCCTGCCTTTGCATTCACTCAAGCCCAATGAAGATTACCTGATCGGTGTTTTTCTGGTGGGGGCCTACCAGGAAACCCTCGGTGACCTGCACAACCTGTTTGGTGATACAAACGTCGCTACGGTTCACATCACCGAGGGCGGCCATCTTGAATTTCTTCATGAGATCCATGGAGACAGCATTGCAGACGTTCTGCAATACGTGGAATACCAACCCGATCGTCTCTATGAACAGTTCCGAACGTTAGCCGAAGATGCCGTCAAATCGGGTTGGATCAACCTGCAACAGCGACAAAAGATGCTCAATCTGTTCTCGGACAGCCTGCGAGGATTCACCTATTTTGAACAAACTTAGGGAAGCAAAGCTCCAAGTACCGGGTTGGGATTACCGGTCCTGAGTTAACTGGTTTGCTACGCCGGTTAAAAACGACCAGGAAAACCTCTATGATACGGCCTGCCTCCAGCAATAGGATTGTCGATGGGAAAACCTGATGTCTTAACAGTCGGCCAGCTCAGCGGTTTACTGAAAAACACGCTGGAAACTGAGTTTCCCAAGGTCTGGGTAGCCGGGGAAATTTCCAACCTGTCCCGTCCCCAGTCAGGGCACCTCTATTTCACGCTCAAGGACGATGATGCACAGATCCGCGGAGTGATCTGGCGATCGACGGCAGAACGGATCAAGTTTGACATCGAAGAAGGCATGCAAATTATTTGCTGTGGAGGAATCGACCTCTATCCCCCCCGGGGCTCCTACCAACTGGTTGTTCGCTCCGCTGAACCTCTCGGTCTGGGTCCCCTGCAATTGGCCTTCAAACAGCTGCATGAAAAACTATTGAAAGAGGGCCTATTTGACCCGGTTCACAAGAAACCCATTCCCAACCTGCCCAAACGGATTGGCGTCGTCACGAGTCCAACCGGCGCTGCTGTCCGTGATTTCCTGCAGATTCTCAATCGGCGATGGAATCATGCCGAGGTGATGATCATCCCCTCACGGGTTCAGGGCACAGGTGCTGCCATGGAAATTGCGGCGGCCATTGGCTTGGCCAACCGTGTGCAACCTGATCTGGATGTACTGGTGGTCACGCGCGGCGGGGGCAGTCTGGAAGACCTCTGGAGTTTTAACGAAGAACCGGTGGTGCGCGCCATTTTCGATTGCGAGATCCCTGTCATTTCGGCGGTCGGTCACGAAATCGACGTGACACTCAGCGACCTAGTCGCTGATGTGAGAGCTCTCACACCTTCAGAAGCCGCCGAAAAAGTGGTCCCTTCCCGCGCGGAAATCAGACGGCGACTGGTCCAGCACAAAAGCTTCCTGGACCAGTGCTTGCTGCGTCAACTCGAAACCGCTTCTCAACGGTTGGTGCAAATCGAATCTCGCCCGGTCTTTCGCCGCCCGCTGCAACGGATTCGCGATTTTCAGCGGCGAATCGATGAACTGGAATCATCCAG
This sequence comes from Planctomycetota bacterium, assembly GCA_036137535.1. Lineage (GTDB taxonomy): Bacteria > Planctomycetota > Planctomycetia > Pirellulales > Pirellulaceae > JABAAE01. Next base: position 7,436 of record JAZABE010000281.1, read on the forward strand.
CCAGCGAAGCGTCCAACGGGCTCTCGAAAAAACCAAAAACAAAGTCGTCGCGTTGGCCCGCCAACTGGAATCGGTCAGCCCGCTGGCCGTACTCAACCGGGGCTATTCAATCACTCAATTGTCCAACTCACCGGACAGGGTCGTGACTTCAGTGGACCACATCAAAAACGGCGACCTGGTCGAAACCCGGGTCGCCGATGGAGTGTTTACCAGCGAAGTCAAGTCAAAAGATTAACCCAAGCTTAGTCAATCTTGGTCTAAACTGTTTCTTTTCCAAATATCATTATTCTTCTCCGAAACTGTCTCATCATCACTACCCACATGCATCCAGCGGGTGAGCGTGGGCGCAAGCAACAGGCAAAAGATCCCCGAGCCGATCGCCATCAATGCGATCATTCCGTAAACACCCCCGTAAAGATCGACCGTCTCCTTGGGAATCGGAACCACATCTGCTTCGGGAACGGCAGCAAACTGGGCGATGATCGCCGCCAGGAAAGAAGAAAAGGCGGTCGCCAGAAACCAGGCACCCATCACCGTGCTCACCAAACGGGCCGGGGCAAGCTTGGTCACCATCGACAGGCCAACCGGAGAAAGACAGAGTTCGCCAGTGGTCAACAACAAGTACATCAAGACCAACCAAATGGGTAGAACCATACCATCAGAATCACACATTTTCGCTCCGAAATAGAGCATGCAAAATCCAAGCCCAAGTTGCACCAGCCCCAGGGCAAACTTGACCGGTGTACTCGGTTCCCTGCCCTGGGTCGCCAACCAACCCCAGAGGGCGGTGAACACGAGGCCAAAGATAACAATGAAAATCGGATTCACTGACTGGAAAACCGAGGCAGGAATTTCAGTTCCTCCCAGCCCAATTTTGCCAACACTTTCCTGGGTGAATGTCCAGACAATTTTCTGTTCCTCTGGGCTGGCCCCTTCCCGCTTTGCAAATTCCCGGAAATGGGTCAGCGCGGTCATCGTCAGGTACTTCTGGCTCAGGATCGCCTCGATGGTCTTGGCCAGCTCCTCTTCACTGGCCTGCTTGGAAGCTTCTTTTTCTGAATTTCCCCAGCGAATCGCTTTTTCCAGCAACCCATTTGATTCCTTCGAGGCATTTTCATGACCCAAAAATTCCTGACTCAAATAAAGCGTTCCGGAATCTGAAGCCGTCACCAAACGAAATTCGGTCGATTTCCCGACCTGGTCTTCCGTCACCGAACTGGTTTCCAGAACCCGGTCGACATTACGGTCCGTAAAGTTGTTGACTGAGCTGCCCGATTGTTCGAAAAATGCCCAGAACAACAAGGAAAAGAACGTCAAAACAAAGACGACATACATTCTCTCACGTGCCACTTTTGACATGGAGATCGCTTCCTTGACCAAGTAGATCGATGCCAACAACCCGGCAATAATCAAAACCACACCCGCCGGTCGACTCGCCTCTTCCACGAAAGTCGAAATCCCTCTGACCAACGCAGACTCAGATTCAGCCATTGGCTTGAGGGATTCTTCTGAGATCAGGCGTAGTCCTTCATCGAAATAGGGCAGTACTGAAAAACCGGAAACCAATAGCACAAGAATCACCAGGACCACCAAGGTTCCAATCAATACCTTGATCATGTTGGCCTGATAGGTTGCAGTCGAAGGTGCATTGCCGATATCGCTTGGCAATCCCCCTTTTGATAACGCCATCACAGCGGATCCCCCAGAAACCACAAGTCCCAACGCGACAAAGATGTTCAGGCCAATTGAATAATAATCTCCTGCATTGAAATACAGGAGCCCGACAGCGGACGCGATGGCCGTCAGCAGGATCAATCCCTGGGTGACTACCGTCGGCGCCACAAACACGGCCAAGCCGACCAACATTCCGATCGTTGCCAAGCCGAATCCATAATGCCAGCCGTACGCTTCTCCAATGTAACCGCACAGCAAAGGCGCCATGGCGGCACCAAGGTTGATTCCGATATAGAAAATGGTAAATCCGCCGTCCCGTTTTCCACTTCCGTCAGGATACAACTTACCCACAATGGTCGAGATACTGGGTTTGAAAAACCCGTTGCCGACGATCAACAGGCCGAGTGCCGTGAAAAACATCAACTCGGTTTGGATAGTCATCAGCAAGTGCCCGGCCGCCATAAACAGACCGCCAAGCACCACGCAAGATCGCGCGCCAATCAACCGGTCAGCAATCATCCCGCCGAAAAACGGGGTCATGTAAACCAGGGCGGTGTAGGCCCCGTAAATCGCATTCGCATCTTTGTCACCCAGCCCCATAAAACCCTTGATCAGGTAAAGGACAAGCAGTGCCCGCATCCCGTAGTAAGAAAACCTTTCCCACATTTCGGCAAAGAACAGGGTGTAAAGGCCGGTAGGATGCCCGAACAAGGTTGGAGACGTGATTTCTTTATCTTGTGCCATTTTCTGCTTTCAAAGGTCAAATAAATCCAGGACCGGCCCGAGGCAAGACGCAATCGAAAACAACAGCTTACCGACCGTGGGCAAGCCGTCACGTTGCGTTTGGATCCAGGTCCCGTGAGCACTGGTTCACCAGTGTTTGCAGGAGCAAATCCGCCAGCCGTGATTCTAATCGGAACGGCTATTGGCTTAAAGACGAACAAACATGATTCACCAAGGTTTCAAATCCGTCCTGGAGTGAGATTTCTACCTGTTGATGCTGGGCCAAATTTTTAACCTGGCACTTTTGTTCGGAAAAATCGCGGTCTCCGACGATAATCGCCAACTGAAACCCTTGTTTGTCCGCATATTTCAGCTGTTTATCCAGTTTCTTGGCCTCTGGGTAGACGACCACCCCAATTCCATTGGCCCTTAACTGGTTGGCGATTTCCAAATAATCCGTCAGCCGATCCTTCTCAAAATAGACCACGAAGACAGGAGCCGGTGTTTTCACGCTCTCGGTCAAACCCAGCTCTTGCTGAGCGGCCAGCAAACGGTCCAGCCCCAGGGAAGCACCGATGCCTGGTAACGGAAGCTTGGTGAACTTCGAGGTCAGGTTATCATAACGGCCACCGGAACAGACGCTTCCAATCGCCGGTAAGGCATCCAGCGTGGTTTCAAAAACCGTGCCCGTGTAATAGTCCAATCCTCGGGCAATCCCGATGTCCAGTTTCAAATTGGATTCGGGAACGCCCACGCCACGGGTCTGCTGCAGGACCTGTCGCAATTCGTCGACCCCAGCTTGGCCGGTTTCATTGCCGGCCACCTGTTTTTCGACTTCGTCAAGAACTTCGTCGTTGGTTCCTGACAGCGACGAAAGATCGAGGATCGACTTGGCCTGTTCCCCGCTAACACCCGCGGTCTGCATCAATTCCTGCAAGACCTTGTCTTCTCCTATCTTCTCAAGTTTGTCGACAGCCCGCAGCACCGCGGCGCCCTTGGCCTCCAATCCCGATTTTTGCAACAAGCCATTGAGAACCTTCCGGTTGTTCATGCGAATCGTAAATTCTTCAAACCCAATCGCCTTCATCAGGTCAAAAATCACCAGCGCGGTTTCGATATCCGAAACCACCGATTGAGTCCCAACGGTATCAAAATCACATTGCATAAACTCACGATATCGACCCCGTTGTGGTTTTTCACCACGCCAGACCGTGGCAATGTGATAACGCTTGAAAGGAGTTCCCAGCTGATGGATGTGTTCGGCGGCAAAACGGGCAAGCGGAACCGTCAAGTCAAACCGCATCCCGACCTGCCGCCCACCGCTATCCTCAAACCGGAACATCTGCTTATCAGTTTCATCACCGCCTTGACCAGCGAGAACCTCCAGGAATTCCAGGGCCGGTGTGTCGATCGGGGCAAATCCATAGGAGCGGTAAACGGCCTTGGCCGTTTCAATCAACTTTTCGCGTTGAATCATCGTTTCCGGAAGATGATCGCGAAAACCCTTAAGGGGCTTGGTGGGAATCAGTGCCATAAAACTTGGTCAGGTTAAAAGTTGATTTCGGGGACTGAACCGATTGTGATCAATTCAGCCTGAAAATGAAATGCGAATTACCAACACTACAAGATCGGCAGTACCGGTGGTTTGGGCGTCCGAAACGCGACCTCGTGTTCGTCTGTCAAAACAGCATCCGCGTATTCCTTGACCTGCTCCGACGTCTCAAAATATCGCTGGTAGGTCCAACTGTCATCGTACTCACATTCATCCGTGGTGTACTCTCGGCAGATTTCAGGCCGAGTTTCGTAGATTCCACAACGCTGATCTGCACCCAAGTGCTTGCACTCCGTATGCACCAAGAGGTACCAAGTCTTGCCTTCCACGAAAACCGTTGCCCGGTCATGCAGTAAATACCAACGGATAAACTCAAAATCCGTGCGAGAGCCCGGCGTATCGATCGGCAAAGCAAAATAGCGGCAACATTTAGCCGTGCAATAGTCACACAGGACTTCACCCGGTTTCAATTCTTCTGGCTTGGGTTTTTTTTTCTTGATCACAGTTCCATAAGCAGCATTTGCGGCGGATTCAGGGGAAAGCATTAAGCCCGCTTGGCAGTCATCCGAAGCCCGGAGGCCCCCCCTAACTTATCATTTTCGCAGAATTCGTTTAGTAGTCTGAATTTCAGTCGGCCGCAGAAAAATAAAAGCCCAGTTGCTGGCGGACTTCCCCGGGAAGTTCAGGCAGCCGAGATCGCGGAATCAAGTAGGAAGACAAGTTAAACAAGTCTCCAAAAAAACGATTGGATTCTGTCGTCTTTTTAAGGTATTGATGGCCCGATGATCCGCCGGTTCCAATCCGGGTACCCAGCATTCTCTGGACCATGATGGCATGCCGTTGCCGCCAGGTTGTCCACAGTTCATCAATTTCAACCAGATTAGTCAACAGCTTGAACGGCACAAATAAAATCGGTTCATCCCGGTAAAGTCTGATGAACAAGGCTGCCAACACAGCCCGTTGGCTCATCTGGAAAAGGTCAGCTTCCTCGAAGCGGTCAGGATGTTCCTTGTCCAAGAGAACTTCAAACCCGAGCACCGTCTGATTCAGCGCACCCAGTTGAAATTGCTTTTCCGTCTCAGAGAGTGACGTATTGGAGGTGATGATTTCTTTTTCACTCTCAAACATCTCGATCACTGCGGATTGATAAGCTTTCCAGAAGTCAAAATCCTTGAACTCCAAAAATGGAATCCTGGCCAGCCAGTTTTCGACCAGTTGATAAAGCGAGGGTTGCGACTCCAGATCTTCGAGTTCTACCCGCTCCCGTGATTCAAGACGGGTGCGAAAAAAATCGCGGTCCGCTGGAATTCGATTGGATTTTTTAAGCCCAAGAATAATCTCGATTTTTTTAAACTGGAGGCTCTGGAATCCGGATGCGGGAACTAGCAAGTCCCGAAACTCCAAAAAATCAAGAGGCGTCATGGTTTCAATGATATCGACCTGGTGAACGAGAACCCTTTGGATCGTCACAATCCTTTCAAGTCGAGAATTGACAGTCCCGATCTTTTTGTCGTCCAACACGTCACCCTGGAAGATTTCCAGGACAGAGTTCACCTCCGTTAAAATTTGCTTGAACCAGAGTTCATAGGCTTGGTGGGTAATGATGAACAGCATCTCGTCGTGAGCCGGGTTTCCCGATTCTTCACTCCTGAGATCCTGTGCTGTGAGAAGTTTCTCCAGGCAAAGGTATTCGCCATATTTGAGATCGGCCATTGCTGCTTTCTTAAAATGACTTTTTGCAGCAAACATGATCCGCTATCAAGACCTTGACCGTCAACAGGATCAACGCCAACTTGACTTTTGTCAGTGGAGAAAAACGGTGTTAAGATGGCCAACGGAATGAGGTTTTTTATTCTGTCCGTTCTTAAATCAATGCCCGGCAAGAGGTCATCCAGTGAAACGAAGGCAATTTTTAGCAGCGACCACCTCTGGACTCTGCAGTGTCATCAGTCATCAATCAGTCACCGCCCATCGAGAATCTTGGAGTCTTGAAGATCCCCCGATTCGCACGATTACCCAAGGGCCGAAATTTCACTGGTTTGGCTATTACGACAAGCTGCAATTCGATCCCACCAACCGTTTCGTGTTATCGAATCAGGTCGACTTTGAACACCGGACTCCCCAACCCGACGATGTCATCCAAGTCGGGATGGTAGATACCAAGGATGGGGACCGCTGGATTGAACTGGGGGAAAGCAGATCTTGGGGATGGCAGCAGGGATGCATGCTCCAATGGCTCCCGGGATCCCACCGGGAAGTGATCTGGAATGATCGTCAGGGTGACCAATTTGTCAGTCAGGTCCTCGATGTCACCACCCGGCAAAAAAGGACTCTGCCTAGCCCGGTCTACACCCTGGCGGACAACGGAGAATTTGGACTGTCAGCGGACTTTTCCCGAATTCAAATCATGAGACCAGGGTACGGGTATGTCGGAATCGCCGATCCCCACCACAATGAAGTCGCGCCTAAAGATTCCGGCATCTTTAAGCTGGACCTGAAAACCGGGAGAAAGAACCTGATTCTTTCACTTTCGGACGTGGCACAGATTCCGTACCAGGGGGAGCTTCTGAGAAACGTCAAACACTATTTCAACCACTTGCTGATCAGCCCCGACTCCCGGCGTTTTATCGCCTTGCATCGCTGGCGACGGTACGACCGCAAGAACGACAAAACAATCGGTGGATTCGTCACTCGGATGATCACGGCTAATATTGACGGTTCTGACGTGTTTGTGCTTGACCCGTCCGGTCACACTTCACATTTTATCTGGCGGGACCCAGAACACGTCTGTCTCTGGACAAAACCAAAAACACAGAAAGCAGCATTCTATCTCTACAAAGATAAAACCCGGCAACGAAAAATTGTCGGTGACAACATCATGTCCTTAAACGGACACAATACCTACCTACCATTGAAAAATCATCACTGGATACTCAATGACACCTACCCCGACCAGAATCGGCATCAGAAACCCTACCTGTTTCATGTTCCGTCACGCGCCAAGTTCGAGTTGGGAAAATTTCTCTTACCCCGTCCATACAGAGGTGAATGGCGTTGTGACACCCATCCCCGCTCCAGCAATGACGGGAGAACCATCTGCATCGATTCGCCCCACGACGGTCAAGGCCGACAGCTCCACCTGATTGATGTCGGGCAGATCATCGATTCCCGGTAATCATTCCGCCGACCCAATCCCAAACCCGAACCAGCACTATTGTTTTTTACGTCCAACACAGTAAAGATGCTTGTTTGACCTGAGAAAGATCATCCCCTCGCTGATGGCCGGGGTGGCACTAAAAGCTTCATTTTCCTTCGTGATCAGGTTGGATGAAACCAGGTTGTATTGGTCTGTCATTTTGATAACCAACGTGTTGCCGTTGGGCTGCTGGTAATAAAGCAGGTCATTCGCGCCTACTGGAGAAGCGTATTCAGCAGCTCCCATTCGGCCAAATCTTCCCCCGCCATTTTGACCGGCATCACTCAAACGGGCTGCGCGTGGCAACCGTTCTTGGTAAATCAATTCACCGCTTTGCGAGTTGAAGCACTTAATCGTGCCATTGGTAAAATGGTAAACACGATTCCCATAAACAATCGGTGTGGCAAAAGACCCATTTTCATCAATCTTCCAAACCACATTTTGTGAAGCATCTTTTTTACCACCCGCCTTGATGGCAAAGCCATTTCCACCTCCCCGGCGCCCTTCGATGGCGTAGATGACTCCCTCGTGCTGGACAAGGCTCGAGCTAAAAGATTCGCTGTTGTGAACCTCGGCATACCAACGTAATTTCCCATTGGTCGGGTTGAGACCCCAAACTTCGTAGCCAACACCCACAACCAGGTCGACCCGCTCCTGGTCAACCTTGGAGAGAATTGGAGTACTCCAGGAATTGTAAAAACCATCCGCTTGTTGACTCCAAACTTCCTTGCCGGTCTTCTTGTCCAAAGCGATCATGGCACTACTTTCGGCAGTCGCCGGAACAATCACGTAATCGCCATAGATAATTGGGCTGGAAGCCGAACCCCAACCCCGCGGACTGTTATTTTTGCCAACATCGGTTGTCCATTTCCTGTTTCCATCCAGGTCAAACGCCACCACTCCACTACGCCCAAAAAACGCAAAGACCAGCTTCCCGTCCGAGACCGGCGTATGAGAGGCATAACCGTGAGCCGGAATTCCCATGCCACTAAAAGGTTCTTCCGGTAAGACTGGATCAACTGTCTGACTCCAGATTTCTTTCCCGGTTTTTTTGTGGAAACACGTCAGGTGTCGCTTGAGATCGTCCATCTTCCCGACTTGGTCACGGCTTTCCCCGTATCCGGAATATGAAGTGACCAGGACCTTGTCATCCACCACGATAGGGCAAGAAACTCCAGTGCCTTTAATTTTCGATTTCCAGAGAAGATTCGAACTCGCTGACCACCGAGTGGGGGTCGGCTGCGTTCCGGACGCCATTCCAGATCCGTTGGGACCTCGGAAACGGGGCCAATCGTCCCCATCAAGGTCAGCAGTCCATCCCAAGAGAAGCAGGCAGAAACAAAATATCGTGGATTTCATGGTGGGTTCCAAACTTGTGATCTTAAAGCTCGAATAAACGACCGAGGGAAACCCAAAAAACACCCGGGTTCAATTTCATTTCCCGCCGTTCCAGCTGCTAGTGTTATTCCATAGACCCAGGTCGAGACCAATAGCGAAATTCACACCTTCAATGTGAAAGTTGTCCCTAGTGGGCAGAGATGCGAATTAGGTGCGTGTTACTGCGAATAAACAGGGCACCCTGAGAGATGGCCGGGGTACCCAAAAATGACTGATCCTCAAACTTGTAGGTGTGAATCGTCTTTCCTTCTTTCGACAAATCCAGAACCCGGCCGGTGCCCCCCTGGTCAAAAGTAAACATTAAGTTTCCGCTGGCCACCGGGGTTGCCCAATGCGCCGCGCGTCCCGTCCGTGCTTTCCACTTTTCGATTCCTGTTTTTGAGTCACAACAGGTAATCGCCCCAGCACCATTCATGACGAAAATTTCCCCTCGGTGAACGACCGGGCTGGCATTTCCCGCCAACATCTGC
>JAZABE010000282.1:0-5752 GCA_036137535.1 Planctomycetota bacterium
TAGAGATTTTCAGTGCCTGCCGATAATTCTCCAGTTGGATGAGCACCTCTCCCAGTATTTTTTCCGTATTCCGGACCACCATCACACCCGGTTTTGCAAAAGAAATCATACCGGGACCTCCATCCAAGTTTAGCCATTGACCTTCCGTTTGTCGGTAAATGGCCTCGGCCAACGCGTCCGCTTCATCTGTATTCCGCGAAAGATCTCTAACATCAAACACGGCTGTTTTCAACAAAGCTTCTGCCGTTTGTTCGGTCGTTACCAAGATAACTCCGTTTCTTAAAGTCCAAGTCAACCTAAGTTTTGCAGCCAAAGCTTGCAGCACCGACACTAGTTTTTGATCGGTCAGTTTCAAAGAAACGGGCTCTCGCTCACGGACCCGGGCCTGTCGAAATGACGCGAGATCGATCCGGAGATCAGTTTCTGTTTTGGTTGCCAATTCTTTTACCGCTTCTGAGAGAGGCGTATCTTCAAAATCAACTGTAACCCTAGCATTCAACTTCTCTCGCAATGCCTCATGTTCCGGAGGGTCATCAATGAAGGTGCGGCGTCCGTGTTTCTCTAGGGCGACCAATAGCCCGCTTACTTTTCGATGCATTTCATCGGATTGGCGAACGAACAGCACATCGCCGAGCAAGATGAGTGTTCCTGTTCCGCCTGAATCTTCCCAAGTTTCAGGGTCCGAACCATCAATAATGGAAGCCGTTAAATCATCGGGATCAAATTGCTGGTCAAAAAATTTTCCAACATTATGCGGAACCGTCGACAGGTGCTGGGCCGCCATTTCTGTTGTCGTGATATGCAGAATACTATCTTCGACATACCAACCAAGCGAAATTGACTGTAGCCGATTGAGAATCAGATAAAGAGGTTCGCCGTTGAGACGGTCCGTGACCGGTTCGCTCAGCAGAATACCTTCATCAGCCAGATCAGCTTCGTCAACTAATACTGTGACCCCAGAAACCTCCCGAACCCAATCAACGACCTCGCGAACCGAGCTTTCTTTGAAGTTAACGGTAACTTTTTTTGCGAGAGGCTCGTAAACCGTTGTGGCAGGATCAACCGTTTTAGGGTTGTCTGTAATCACGATCTTCGCATCGTCAGTTTGCTCATTTTTTTGAGCAACCTGCTCCTTGGAATTGCCAGGATCAGGTTCCTGACTGGATGAGAAGTTCGGCAAACAACACGAAGCATAAAAACAAACCAACGCCAATTTGAAACGTGACATCCCAAGCCTCTCAATAAATTCTTGCCCACCCTGACCGCAAAGCAAATCACTACTGAACCCAAAGAAATGCGGCCGTTTTTGAGTATGTTTTGGAAGTAACTTTTTGTCAAGTTTTCCAGCTGGGCGAGCATTTCCAATGTTCAAACCTGTTGAACAACCAATGAAGGCAGACCCTCACCCTAGTTGGTATGCGAATACACTAACTTTCAACTGCAGATGTTTTTTTCTGAGACTGCAAATCATAAATGGTTAGCCCAGAAATATCTCGTGGCTGTCCCCCGACCAACAAGCTGCAGACAGAACCCACGACAAAACAAATCAAGATTCCACTCGTAGTATAAAGATACCCATTAACCGAAGTGTATTTCCAAAGAAAAAACATCGAGAGTGCACCCACAATTCCACCGGTGAAGGCACCGAACCCATTGGCACGTTTGTTCATGACCCCCAGCACAAACAATCCACCCAACACACCCATGAACAAGCCAATCACCCTGATAAACTCGTCAAACAGTGATTTGATGTCTGGCTTGATAAAGAGCAGCGCGAAACCCGTACCTGCAATCCCCAGCAATACAGTTAACACCCGCGCGGCGGCCAGGTATTGCTTGTCGGTTTTCAAAGCATCGAATGGCTTGAGGAAGTCAGTCACGATCGAAGTCGCGGTCGAATTCAGACTGGTCGAAACTGTGGATTGAGCTGCTGCAAAAATACCTGCAACGAGGAGTCCTGCCAGTCCAGGCGGCATTTCCCTCGCAATGAACATTGGAAAAATCTGGTCGGTCGTCGCTGTCGGATCAAGCTTTTCAGGGTGATTTTGATAAAACACAAAAAGCGCCGTCCCGATTCCAAAAAAGATCAGTGTTGTCGGTATTACCAATACAGCGTTGGTCCAAATGGAACGAGCCGCCTGTTTTGTATCAGGTGTCGTCATGTAACGTTGGACAACCGCCTGATCGGATGTATATGAGGACAGGTTCTGACCAATGCCGCCTACAATAATGACCCACAAGGCAATCTGCGCATTGGTGGGATCTCCATGCAGATTCGCACAATTAAACTTTCCAGCTTCACCAGCCGATGCCATGAATCCTGACCAACCGGATTCGATTCCGCCTAAGAGCAGGAATACAGCAACAATCGCACCACCTAAAAGCACAACGGTCTGCACCGTGTCCGTCCAAACCACCGCTTCGATGCCACCCATCGTACAGTAAAGAACACTGAGAGCTCCCATCAACACTACCGATTGAACAGGTGTCAGTGGTGTTGCCACCGACAGTGCCATAGCCGTCAGTGACATCACAACCGCCATTCGGAAAATATGGTAGAAGGTAAACGATGCGCTACCAAGCAATCTCACCCCCCGGTTAAATCTTTTCTCCAGATATTCATAGGCGCTTGTCGCATCAATTTTTCGAAAAAAAGGCAACGCAATGAATACGGCGATCAACGCAACAACCGGTATCATGAAGTTACCAATTGCATAGACCCAGTCTTGGGCATAAGACTTTGCGGGAATCCCGGTATACGTCACCGAGCTAAGCATCGTTGCAAAAATACTACAACCGGCCGCCCACCAGGGAATTGATTTTCCGCCTCGAAAAAATTGATCCGTGTTGTTATTGCGGTTGGTAAACCAAACCCCCACACTAACGACACCGATCAAATAAACAACAAGAACCACGTAATTAATTACCCCAAACTCCGTTATGTTTCTTTTGGCCTCAATTGACCAAATCACCGCTGACCTCACCCGTGGTCGAACCTCACCCGATGCAATGATCATCCGGTCATTCCATTTGACGGCAATCGTGGTCACATGATTAGCCGGGATTTTTCCAGCAGACGTCCAGGTATTGGTAATCGTGTGATACTGGAGAGCCTCTTTGGGAAACCCCGGATGATCGTCTTTGAGTTCATCCGCTCTGAAAAAGTTTGTTCCATCGGCACCCCCAGCAACCAGTACATGGCTTTGCCCGACATTGATGCCAGTCCCTGCCATGACACAACGGGGAACATCCTGTCGTCGCGTCCACTGTTCATTTTCTAGGTCAAATTCCCAGTTGTCTCGCAAAAACTCAACTTGCTCGCCTTTCTGAAAACGACCACTGATAACATAGATGGCATCGTTAAAACCATTGTGCTGGGCAACCGTGATGTTAAAGGCTCGGGGTGGCCCTGGAAATTCATCACGCACTTTCCATTTCAATTTTTGCAAGTCTTCATCTGTAACGTCCGCTGCCCGTTTAGCAGGAAGCTCAAGAACCCAAAAATTTTTCATGGCCGTTTCCAAATCTAGACCGGACTGGCCACCGACCAGGTAGACTTGATTGTTCACCAGCGTTGCTGAACCGTAGGCACACGGTTTCGGCAAATCTTTCAGTTTCAAAACCGTCACAGTCTGCGGTTCTGGGTTGTAGCGGATTAAAAAAACAGACGAGAAGACATTCTCCTGATCGTTCCCTCCCATGCAAAGCACGCCGAAAGGGGTGGAAACGGCGGCACCATAAGCAATCGGCTGGGTTAACCGACCTGCTTTTGTCATCCCCGGCTTATCAGATGCGGTCATAACATAAATTTGATCATGCCAGACTTTTTCCGTTTCCCAAACCGGCTTGGGAAAATTAGCACCACCAGCGACGATCAAGGCACCGTGGTGAGTCCCGACAAAAGGCCCGGCAACGCCCAGTTCATTAGGCAAAGGCTCTATCGCCTTCCAATGATAAGTCCCTTCGTTCTGGGCAAACGCAGTCGAAGCAACGAACCAAACAACGGATATCCGCATCCCCCAACAGAAAAATGTGTTCTTGAAATTCATTCTTCAAAAAAGTCATTCGGGTTGAATAAAATGATTCCTGACAATCGGCATCAGAAAATGAACAACCCCATCCTGAACGATTGTCATTGCAGAATCAACCAGACCCATTTATGTTGTCGAAAACCTACAGCCAGCAATCCCAATGACTATTCCAAACTCAAAGATTACAGATCTCCCGGCAGTTGCCACACTCTTCAAGGAACTCAATCAGGCGATCTGGATTGTCACAACATCCACAGCAGATCACCAAAGCGGCTTAACAGCGACATGGGTGCATCAGGCATCGATCGACTCGAAAAATCCGTCTGTTCTGATTGGGCTTGCTCCCAACCATTTCACCTGTGAACTTTTATTGCAATCAGGTTTTAGCATCATCCACATGTTGAAGACGCACCAGTCCCAGGTCGCCTATCATTTTGCACAACCCAGTAGTCGCTACCTTAACAAATTTAACAGCGTTCCTCATAAAAAAATCGAGGTCACCCCGGACAACTTGGATGGAAACCGGATTTGGATTCCATACTTAACCGATTGCCATTCAGCAATCCTTGTTCAGACTGTCAAGCATTTTAATGCGGGAGACCGCATCTACTTTCTTTGCCAAATCATCCAGCTCATCGATTCCAGCGAAACCCCTTTCCTGCGCGAATCAGAATTTTTCACCAACTGCACTCCCACACAAATCCAACAACTCAAATCAGATCTGAAAGCCGACGTCACTCTTCAACGACCCCTGTTAAACGACTGGCTGAAAACTCAGAGGAACCAATAGGTTCAGGGGCAGACGACAACCTCAGGGCAGTGCCCCAATCCCCAGAGAGCAAGAATCTTCCTTGCCCATGTCCAAAGCATTTTACCAGGAGGTAGTGACGGCCCGTCTGTTGGATTCACCGTGGCTTTGATTTTTGAGGAACCAGTTCTCTGATCCTGATTTTTCGGTACGCTGTTCGGGTTTCAAAAGCCGAAAGCCCCAGAGGCGTCGAAAGCTCGACTTCGGGCCGAATCCCAATCTTTCGGCCCTTGATGTTTTGCTCAATAACTTTTTTATTGTTGATCCAGCAAGTGATCTTATCCGATTCAACACGCGCCCGAACATGGTACCACTTGCCCAGTTCAAATTTCATAAACTGGGTCGTCTGATTCTCCGATGCATCTTCGTCATCAATATTGGAAAGTCCGACAACAGCACCAGCCCAACCCGCAACAATAAGGCTAATGTGAGTTTCTTTAACGGGCATCGTCAGTCCCACAAAAAAATCGATCCCTTCAATCGGCTTGGCTTGAACTTCAACTTCATAGTTGATTTTTGGAGGCTTGCCAGTGTAGGTAATTCCCGTGATTGGGCTCCCGTAGTCCATGACAATTTCTCCATTTTTGACTTCGACCTCGCCTTCACCCCCAAACTTGGTGACTTTCCAATTTTTCAGTGTCTTCCCATCAAAAAGTTCCTTCCACTGGATTAACGCTTGGCCTTTGGTTTTCGCATTGCTCTCTTGCGATTTCTGTTTCTGACCGTCTTTTGCAGACTGTGATCCGTTTTTTTGGGTTTCCTGAGCGTCAATCACCCCTTGGACAAGGCAAGCAGCTAGAAAACAAATTAAAACAAAGCGTGAAAGTTCCATGTCGTGATTCCGTTTGAATTCAGTTTGGATTGAAATTTGATTTTACCCGCAAGTGCTGGGAGTTCCATGTCAAAAAAAATC
>JAZABE010000283.1:0-1882 GCA_036137535.1 Planctomycetota bacterium
GAGCCGATTCAAACCGGTTCCAGTGATACGGTTCGAATGATTGCCATGATCGGTGTTATTGGCTGCGGAGGGATTCAGGCTTTTTGTCTGGCTGGGGGTGATGACCTTGTGCTTTTTGCGATTATCGCGTTGCTGACCTGGTTTTTTTGGGCAAAACAGCTATTGCCGATTTACCTGTTTTTCCTCGGGAACCTGCTGATTCGCTTGGCATTGCTTGCCAATAATTCTCTGTTTGTGTTTCGGGACTTCGGGTTTACCGATTTCCTGTTTCACCTGTTTGATAGTGTCACGTTTGTTGGGTTGATGGCCTGCGCGTTTATCTATTTTGAATTGCTGCCCCAGCGACTGCCAAACGGGTTCAAAGGAGTGAACCTGAAGAACAATGACGCGCCCGAGCACTGGTACTCATTTGAACCTTATGGAGGGATGCTGGTTCGGTTTCCTGTCGCAGTCGCGATTGCGCTCTTAATTTATTTTCTTTCGCAACAGATACGATCGCCGATCAACCCGTTAATCCTCAAAGTTCAGTTTGCCCAAGGTTACTTGTTGTTCTGCGTTCTTTTCCTGTTGTTTTTACTGGCAAAAACTTGTCTAGATGTTTGGGCCTGCCGCAAAGCGACACCGGAAGAGGCGCAATTTTATCTCCAAGGTCAAATCGGGTTGGAACTGGGAGAGGAACTTGATGCGATCCAAAAGCCAGCATGGTCTCGACTGGATCATCCCAGTGCCCTGGGTGGCATGTTTTGTATTCAAATGATCTTTTCCGGTGTGGTCGCTGCCATCATGATGAGCAACACAAGGGCAAGTGAGTTGGATTTCATGGGGGGGGTAGCCGCGTTATTTGTTTTCTTGACGGCAATGTACAATTCATATCGGACTGCTCGAAACGATGTGAGCAGTGAAAACCATGTGATTGCACTGGTTGGATTTATCGTGGTCCTGTTTGTTGGGATTCAGGGTAATGGTTTTTCTGACTGGCGGTGGGAACTCCTCTATTTCGGTTGGTGGGGGGTTAATGCGTTGGTGGTTATCCGGATGAGTTACCTTTGGTTGGTTGACGAACATTTTGCACGCAAATACAACTGGGAAACGGCTAAACCCTTTTCCCGAGTTCGATTTCTGGTCTTTTTGACAGAAGGGATTTTGGGATTGGTGACTTTGTACTTTGTTGTAAATAAATTGATAACAACGCTCTCCTCTTAGCGGGTTAAATAATGAAGATTGTGAATGATATTTTGGGTTGGGGTCTTTTGTTACTGGGAATCTGGCTGATCTTCGTGATGATTAATAGCGCTGCGAATCAACAAATTCTTCTGTCTTTGGCCCTGTCCATTCCAAGCACGATGGTTTTTCGGGCGGGAGTCGGGTTTCTAAGAATGAACACCGCTTATCGAATGGCGCAAAAAAGCGAGACAGAAAACCGTCCTGGTTTATGACGGTTTCCAAGTTTTCGGTGGGAAAGCGTAGGCGTTTTGGTGATCCAAAGTAGTTTTAGCGACCATTTTTCTTGCCGGCAAACCTGCTCCCAGCGTGTGTGGAAGTGAGACGCTATTCTTTGGGGATTTCTTCAAACGAGGCTGGGACGAGCGAATGAATCTCCGCGGTTCGGGGTTCGCTGAAAACCAATTCATCGTTGAAATCAAATTTTGGCTTGGCCCGGGGCGGAGATTTCTTTTTGTTGCGGCTGCTCCATCCAATTCGGTTTCCCGCAAACCGAATGCCATCGTGGATCGTTCCGGTTTGCAGCGGACCGGCACCGAGAAACCAAGTGTCTTTTGCAGTACTTTGGGCGACCATCGTCCCCGATTGCCAGATCGGTTGCCGGCTTTTGCGGTAATAGGCGAAGACGCTGACTTTTGCTGCGCCTGAATGGGAGTCGCTT
>JAZABE010000284.1:0-1249 GCA_036137535.1 Planctomycetota bacterium
CAGGTGTTGAGAGGAAAACTGTCAAGTTTGCTCGGCCCCATTGTCGCCTGCTTTGGAGGGAAAGGCAATGTTAGGTCTGCAAATCCTCTGGCGATTTTCAATTCCCACAAAAGCGGGGTCCGGCGAAGGCGAAAGAAATCCCAGATTATTGGGCGAAGAGCCACTGCCAGGTTCGGCGGTCGTTGTAGGCGTTTTGCCACGCGTCGACATGACCGGCATTGGGGTAAACCGTGAACTGAATGGTTTTGCTGCCCGCAGCCTTGAGAGTTTTGACAAGGTTTTGGGTCTCCTTGATGGGGACCGATCGATCTCGCTTACCATGAAACGTCCAAATTGGGGTTTGGCTGGCCTTTTTTAATCCTTCGATTTGGAACTCGTTGGTGATTCCTTTCTTTTGACCGGGTCGGTTGCTTGGCAGGTTGAACGGGTTGCCACCACCACAAATTGGAATCGCCGCGGTGAAGTAGTGAGGATAGCGAGAAAGAAAGCTCCAGATGCCATAGCCCCCCATGCTGAGGCCAGTGATGTAAAGCCTTTTCTTGTCCACATCCTTGCGTTGTTTGACGACGTCATCCACCAAGGCTTTTAACGCTTGAATTCGCCACCAGCTGTCTCGGGGGCACTGGGGCGAGATGAGAATGCAGCTGGAGAGTTCCGGGAACTTGTCGATCAATTTGGGTGGACCGTGTTTTTTGACTTGATTGAGATTGTTTCCGCATTCACCGTATCCATGCAGGAACAGCAACAGTGGCCAACCGTTTACCGGCTTGGGACCCGCAGGTTCCTGGAGTAGGTAACGCAGCTGGTGTTTATCCACGGCTCGCGACATGATCTGAGCACTCTCTTTTCCAAGAGCGTTTTCTTGTGCTGAGCCAGGCCGGCAGAAGCAGGGCAACAGGATCAGCAACGAAAGAAGAAATTGGCTTTTCATGGAAGCTCCCGGGTTGGGTTATAGTTGGTCAAAAATCAATTCATTGCCAGGTCGGTAAATTGGCCTCAAGGGATGAGTTGGCAGAATCGTATTCCTCACCAGGCGTGCATGTCGTTTCATGATTTGTTTTCTTTAACGTCAGTTTAAAGGGTTAAGGGGCGGGAGGGAGAGTGAGTATTCAAAGTCCAAACTCATCGAGGTCGATGGTCTGGAAAATTAAATCTGCCCGGGAGGATTCGTAGAGAATCCCGAGTTTTCGGTCATTTACCATGACCAGAGAACTGTAGGCACCTCCGTCTTTATCGAGAAGAATTTGGT
>JAZABE010000285.1:0-1250 GCA_036137535.1 Planctomycetota bacterium
TTGGACTTTTCTGGGCGGCCTTGGCCTATCCACCGAGAATTCACAAACCCAGGTTATTCCGCCTGGCGATTATTCTAGAAACCCTTTCCCTTATGGCGCCATCCGTCTTCATGATGCTTTTCACCCAAAAAGCCAACAGCCTCAAACCGGATGAAGGTTTACTATTTTTTTCTATCGTCATCCCGCCCCTGCTGAAAGGAATCTGCCTGGCCTTGGCGTTAATCTCTATCTCCCCGATTCAACGCCCCTCCAAAAGCGCTGCCGCCATCGAAAATCCATCAGTTGGCCCCACTCCTTCCACTGCAAACCCATCTGACAATCCCACCGAAAATAGCCTAACCTAATCGCTGATTTGATACTTTTTCGACCACAGGAAATCCAGTTTCGCCCCGTTTTTTTCAAAGTGCCCGTTTAACTTAATTTTCCAGGAAGTTTTAGACCCGTGCGATACCTTTTGATTTTTTTGTGCCTAACCTTCCTGAACAATCACATCGCAGCTCAACCGCCCAACCCGTTGCTGCAATCCCTAGATCAAAATCGTGATGGAGAAATTTCAGCGAAAGAATTGGCCCAAGCCAAACAGGCTCTTCTTGGGTTGGATCAAAACCAAGATGGGCAATTAACGCAAGAAGAATTTTCCCCACCCCCCATTGGTGGCTTCGGGCGTTCCAATTTTCCGGGTGGCGGAATTGGCCCCGATCGAACCGAACAAAAACTGACTGAGCAATTTGACAAAGACTCTAACGGCTATCTGGATTTAAACGAACGAACCAATGCTTTGGCTGCCGTTCAGCCAAGGGAACGTCGCTCTCCCCGGCGGGGAGGCAATCGCGGTGAGCCCGGCTTTCCAGGGCCGAAAATCCAACAATCCGAGGTTCAAGTTTTCCCGCAGGCGAAACTCTACGACCCGGCGGTTCTCCGTACCATTTTCATTACATTTGACACCCCGGACTGGGAAGACCAGATGGCCAAGTTCAAGCACACCGACGTTGAAATGCCAGCCACGGTTTGGGTCGACGGCAAAAACTATCCACTCGTGGGTGTCAAATTCAGGGGTCAATCGTCATTTGGACACGTATCGGCAGGGTCAAAACGATCGCTCAATTTATCCATGGACTTCATCAATCCAGACCAAACACTTTATGGCTACAAGACCCTTAACCTTCTAAATTGCAACGGGGATGCTTCTTTTTTAAGTTCCATTCTCTATTCCAAAGTAGCCTCAGCTTATCTGCCAGTACCCAAGGCCA
>JAZABE010000286.1:0-1303 GCA_036137535.1 Planctomycetota bacterium
GTCAAGATGTCTGACAAGGATGTGCAGGGTTTCTACTCTGCCCTCGTGATGGGCGACAAGGCTGCGACGGATCCTTCGGAGTGGACTTCTCAGCAACGCCGCAAGGTTGCAGAGATGATGTGTTGCTACAAGGAAGGGGACGGTCAGGACATCGAGGGCCGCAAGGGTACAGCGTGGGGCGCTTTCAACGGTGTCACCGCCTGGACGAATCATCTTGTGGGAATTCGCAAGGGTGAAACCGAACGGGCACACTCTGTTCTGTTCGGGTCTGGCGATGCTGTCAATTCTCAGGCGGCCCACCTGCTGGTTCAGCAGTACTCGCTCGCCGCTTAATTCCTGCGGGGGTGGGGGAACCTGGGGGGGCTTCGGCCTCCCCTTTTTTTTAATTCTTGTCAATTCTTGGGGAGGGCTTCGGCCTTCCCTTTTTTAATTAACTTTGTCAATTTCCCTGATCTGGTACCCTTTCAGCATCTTAATCACTGTCAAGGGGGGCTGTGATGGACTGGGGAACTTACGATCTTTATCTGGATTGGGTTGATTTAGCATGGACGCCGGAACACGAGTTCGCGGAGGCTCTTGCGGATGAATGTGGGCGCGGATTCTATTGCGGGGCCGTGATTAGCATGGTGGGCATTGTGCCAGACCCTGACGGGCGATTTCCGTGATCTGACAATTTTCTTGCTAGTTTAACCGCCTGGTATATTATTTCGATACCTTCACCGGGTTGACGCTGTTGACATGCCCCACCCGTAGCAGCAGAGCCGGAACCTTCCACAAAAATCACACCTTGGCCCCCTGCAAAGGGGGCTTTCTTTTTTGTTCTTGCGTCTTATCTTTTCCCCTGGTACCTTCTGGTAGTCTTTGAATTTAACAACAAGGAGGAAGACATGGCAGAGCAGAAGAAAGACCAAGGGATTCAGGAGCTGGCAACAGTATCAAGCGAGGAGTTTTACCGTTCCGAAGAGTACGGGGACGTCTCCGAGGCTTTGAATACTGCCGACTGGGAATCATTGCGGGATGCTGCTGATTCTCGTGATCACCTTACCCCTGGCGAGGCTGGTGGGTTGTTGGGCATGAGTGCGGAAACATTCGCCAAGGTTTTGGGATAAATAACGGGGGGAAGAAATTCCCCCTTGACTTCCATCCGTTGGGCGGTTACTTTCAGGGAGTCTTGAAAATTTAACTGAACCAACAAGGAGAAAGAGACAATGAACTTGCTAGAGATTTTAGAGAGAACGGTGGATAAGTTAGGGCTTGCACATTTCGCACGGCCTTCGGGATCGTACATTCAGGAAAAGGACGG
>JAZABE010000287.1:0-2574 GCA_036137535.1 Planctomycetota bacterium
ATGCGGCGTTTCAACATGACTGTGAATATAGATTGATTGGTTCATGTAGAGACAACCATCGTGCCCCCATCGAAGTGTGTGAAGGAGGTGGTGGGTGTCTTCGGTTCCAAATCCTGATAACACAATCTTCTTCTGATCAGCTTTGTCGTCGCCGTCAGAATCAATCAAGTGAATGAGCTCTGTACTGTTCGCTACGTAACAACCACCAGGTGCAGGAGCGATTCCCGTAGGTATCAGTAATCCATCCGCAAAGACAGTCGTTTTGTCTGATTTTCCGTCGCCATTGGTATCTTCTAGGATCAGGATCTTGTCTTCCGATTTTTGGCCGGGTTTGATGTGAGGGTAGACACTACTTCCGGCAACCCAAAGTCGGCCACGTTCGTCAAAGTTCATTTGAATTGGTTTGGCAATTTGTGGATCGCCAGCAAACAGGTTGACTTCAAACCCGTCAGCCAAAATGAATGACTTACGTTCGACTTCGGGATTGGCATCGGGAATGTCTTTCAGGTTGCGCTGGCCGAAAGTCAGGGAGGCCCAAGCGAAGAGTCCAACTAAGAAAACAGATCTGGTGAGTGTCGATTTTGAATAGTGATTCATTGGTTTAGTGGGTTTGCTGATTTTAGGTAAGGTTTTGATGTCACGGGCGTGCCGAATCAGGGCGGCGAAAAACAGACCGCTCCAATTCTCCCGTCCTCAATGGTGAGGATGGACTGGAGAGATTTCTATGATCCGGCCGGATTGATTACTGGGACGAGGTGATCCGCTGCAATTGGTAATGGATCACTTCTGGTTTCTTGAGCGATGAAATTGTCTTTTCAAATTCGGCAATGATTGGATCAAATTGTGGGATTTCGACGGCATTGTTGCCTTGTTCATGTTTCCTGAACAGGTAGAGATAAGTTTCATTTTGAGGACGGTATCGATGAAAAAACATTTCATTTTTTTTCAAGATCATTGCCCGTAATTTTTCAGGTTGATCAACATAGTAGCTTCGATTGATCAATACGCCTGCGGCCCACTGCTTTTCGTTGGCAACGCTGGAGGGTTTCCCGTTGATTTGAAGTCCGTAATTTCCGGGTTGCAATCCGGAAATTTTAATTTGGTCATGTGTAGCCATCATCTTTCCTCCTCGTGGCTTGAATTTCGGCGGAGGGGATTCAAGGAGTCGGTCATCTTTCGCAGAAAATTTCACGAGTGCATTCTCAAAACTGATTGAGTGGATTGTTGAGCCCACTGCAGAAAAGAGGTTGTGTTGCAGGTCGATTTCGAATTGGCAGTTTGCAGACGAACCTCCCAATTTATTGGTGAGTTGAGGTGCCATCCGCCAATGTCCATATTCGGTGAGGTGCATGCCGTTTTCGGTTAAACGGTCGCGAATCGCCGGTACATCTGTTTTTGAAAAACCGGTCGAACCAAGCGGCTTCAGGTTGTCAATAAAACCGCAGCCATTGGCTGAGGCGTACTTTCTGATAGCTGCCGTGTACATTTTAATGTTTTGGTTTTGCGTTCTCGGATCGGGAAGGGGCGGGCCCAGGTTTTCCATGAGCATTGGTGAAATAAACAGGATGTCAGATTGGTTGGACCGCAGCAGAGTGACGAGTTGTTCGAGTCCTGCGAGAAAGGTTGGCAGGTACTCCTTACCCCGAAACGATTCGTTCAATCCATAGCAGACAATTGTCAAAGTTGGATCTGCGACGAGTAAATCATTTTCCAGTCTCCGAAATCCATCAGCTTGATTTCCGAAAACGGCTCTGGAGAGTCCAAACACGTTATCTCCGCTCCATCCAAGGTTTCGGAATTTGAGGTCCAGGTGGGAGAATTGGCTTGTGATTAGGGTTTCCAGGTAGTCGTTGGATTGAAGCCGCTCAATAAATGTGCTGCCAACAAAAACGATCCGGTCCCCGTTAACCAGTTCAAACGCGTTGCGGGCGAGTTTTGTTTTTTGGGGGGCCGGTGAAACCGGTGGCTTGGATTCATAGGTAAAGCGGTTGGCCCAAGGGAGCACCTTACCGAACTCTCCTTGTTCAAATGAATCGGACCAGCCGCTGTCGTCGTATTTGGGGAACCTCCATCCGGCTTTGGGCGATTTTGAAAATTTCCAGGATCGATTAGTCCCGAGGGATTGAGTTGTTTTACCCGACTTCCAGGTGATTTTGGCATACAATCCAGCCGGGCTTTTGCTTGCGTTTTCGGCATGAACAGCGATCACATTTTCCTGTTCACCAAGCAGCGACTGGATATCATATCGAGCAACGGTTTGCCACGCTGTATTGCGGCCTACCAGTTTTCCGTTGACATAGACCCGGTACCCGTCGTCGCAGGTGATCTCTAGGGTTGTTGACTCGGCATTGGGAGTCTTGAAAGATTTTCGAAAGTAAACGATGCCCGGTGCGATATCCGTCTTTGAGTCGGCGACCGACCAGATGAATTTAGGCTTGTCGTCCCGGGAATACGAGTTACTGGTTAACCCTAGGAAAACAGCGACAAGCACGAACATTCGTTTGAATCGAGTAAAGGGAGTGTTGTGATTCAATTTTCTGCCAGATCAAAAAGTTCGCAAAGAAACAGGATTCC
>JAZABE010000288.1:0-9590 GCA_036137535.1 Planctomycetota bacterium
AAGCAACATTGTCGAAATTTAAAATGCGGAAATTTTGGAGCAACCCCGTTCTATAAAACTATCATGAATTCAAGCGAAGGAATCGCCCTGACGATGTTCAGGACACTGCTAAACGGGATGGCAAAAAAAATAAAATAAAAGGGCATTTGAGTTGGCAACTGTTGAAGAAACAAAGGCTCCAGCAAAGCGAAAATCAAGACGCCGCAAAACGTCTCATTTAAAAGTTGTTCCGGAAACGTTATCGCTCCGTGAACATCTGCGGGAGGTTTGCCGGGAAACCGCGAATCGCATGGACAAGTCGAGTCCCCCAAGCAAAGATGAGATGGAAACTGTTGCACGCGCCTTACTGGAAAAAGAAAATTTGCCGGAAGGTTACGTCGGCTGGATCATGGTGATCTTGTCATCAGAATTCTATAAAGATCAAATCGCTTCAATCCCGCCCGAACGCAGGCTGTTCTTGCTCCCCCATTGCCTCAAGCACGCTGAGGGTTGCCCTGCTGACTACGACGAATTTGGGATGAACTGCAAAACTTGCGGCGCCTGCAGTATCGCTGATTTTCGGGCCATTGCCGAAGAGATGGGTTATAAAATCCTCGTCGCCGAAGGTTCTCCAATCGTGCTGAAAATCATTGTCAGTGGATACGTCGATGCCATCTGTGGCGTTGCTTGCTTAAATGTTCTCGAAAAAGCAATTGACAAAATTTTGCTGGCGGGAATTCCCTGTATGGCGGTGCCGCTTTTGTCGAGTGATTGCCGGAACACCAAGGTCGATGAAAATTGGGTGTCCGAAATGATCCAAACTCAAAGCGACAAACCAGCTCAGAACACTAAGAGCTATTTACCTTTACTGCGTACGGCTTCCAAACTGTTTGAACCGGATGAACTGGATCGAATTGCGCCTCGTTTTCGCAAAAGTCCCAACCTAGCCGATCGCAATGGAAAGGGTGTACTGGGAATTGACCCGATCGCAGCCACAGAGTCGATTGCCTATGATTTTTTGACCAAGGGTGGAAAACATTCTCGTCCATTCATCACGCTGGCAACCTATGACGCGTTAACCGGGAATGGCGCAACCTCTACCGAGGGTGAAAAGATCATCGCCAATTACTCGGATTCGATTCGGAAAGTCGCAATGTCCATTGAGGTTTTTCACAAAGCTTCTTTGGTTCACGATGACATTCAAGATAATGATGAGTTTCGTTACGGTGAACAATCACTTCATCGAAAACACGGAATACCAACTGCTATCAATGTTGGCGATTATCTTCTTGGATTTGGCTACCGTTTAGTCAGCCGCGAATCAGCTGAACTCGGTCCGCAAGTTACCGCGGATATCCTTGATAGTTTGGCAGACTCACACCAGCGCCTGAGCGAAGGGCAAGGTGCCGAACTGTTGTGGCGGGATTCGCAAGACAAAAACCTCAAGCCGATTGATGCACTCAAAATCTATGCACTCAAAACGTCACCGGCGTTTGAAGCGGCATTTAACAGTGGTATTCGACTGGCTGGAGATACTGCTCCCTACCGAGACCCGATCAAAATCTTTTCAAGAAACTTAGGTGTCGCATTTCAGATACTCAATGACCTTGGTGACTGGGAAGGAGACTCTCACAACAAGATGGTCGCGGGCGGCGACTTATTGAGTGGTCGACCGACCATTCTATGGGCGTTGGCACTGGAAGGTCTGGATGATGAAAACAAGGCGGAACTGGTTTCCCTGCTCGATTCAGATTTACCTGACGAAGTGCGAATCCAGCGAGCCCGGCACCTGTACCATGAGGCTAGAGTGTTTGAAAAAGCCAACCGACTGGTCGACAAACACCAAGCCAAAGCTGAGGAAATCGCGGATTCAATTCAACCTGAAGAATTTCGGCGTTTGCTTTATTACCTGATCGATACTGTGCTGGAACGACCGGATGATCATGAGCCGACAATTGAAATTGCCGCACCACAGCCCCTGACTAAAGCGTTGCCAAATTTGTCACCATAGAGAGTCCCGTGAATTCAGCTCGTTGGGCAACGCCCGATCTACAGTCTTTGGTCGATCTTTTTTACCCTGATCCCTCTCAACTGGGCCAATTTGAAGAAAAACCATATGACCTAATTCCTCCGGAGTGCCAGGCGCTTCTCGCGCATGACTCGCACATGACCGTGACGTTGGAGGAGTACCATCAAAGCAAAGTTTCCGTAGAGGTTCTCGAATTCCAACGAACGACGACTCACTATTCCCGGAAAATCATACTCCGCAAAATGACGGATAATGTTCCTGTTCTTTTCGGCATAGTCAGGCTTTCCCTCAATTTTCTGCCGCCACACGTTCAAGAAGAAATCGAAGCAAGAAAAACACCTTTGGGCAGAGTGCTCATTCAGAATGAAATTCTAAGGACCGTCAAACTACTTTCTCTCTGGGAAATTAATCCAGGAACTGACCTCTCTGTTCTTTTTGGGGGAGGCCATCAAAATCATCCTGCCTGTTTTGGACGCACTGCTCTGATCTATTGCGACGGATTGCCCGCGGTAGAATTGCTCGAAATCGCACAAATCTAGTCGCACATCTCATTTTCCTGTTTTTTTGGGTTGACCGGATTTCTTTTGATCCAACAAGTGTTCACGGATTAATTTACGATGCCGGAGAACCTCAGACGCCATTTTTTTCAAACCCGAAATGTTTTTAAATTGTTGAGGGTCATCTTTCATGTCATAAAATTCTTCTGACTCATCTTGATAACGAATCAAGGCAAAACGGTCGGTTCGAACTAGGTTGCCCTTGGAAGTCGTACAGTAAGCTGCTTCCCGAATTGACTGTTGGGGATCTTCAAGAATTGGCCGAAGACTTTTGCCCTGGCAATGGGAAGGGACCTTGCATTGGTTCAACTCAACCAAAGTGGGGTAGAGGTCAATCGCTTCAACCAAAGCGGAAGATCTTTTTCCCTGGGGAAACCCAGGAGCCGATACAATTAGCGGGATCCTTGCCGATTCTTCATGTAAACTCATTTTTTGCCAGAACCCGTGTTCCCCAAGATGGTACCCGTGATCGCTCTTAAAAATAACGACCGTGTTTTTGCTCAACCCCAGATTCTCGAGTTGACTTAAAATGCGACCCACTTGGTAATCCATAAAGCTCACTGAAGCATAATAGGCTTGCAGGACTTTCTGTTTTTTGGTTTCAGAATTCAGACCGATCTTGACCGAGTTCTTGCTGATTCCTGCAAGTGGGATGTCGTCTACGTCATTGGCAAACGTCTCCGGCAGCAACATCTTGCTTAACTTGTATTCCTTGAAATAGGACCCCGGGGCGACCAGAGGCACGTGGGGGCGGACAAAGCCAACGGCTAAGAAAAATGGTGACTCCCTCTTTTGTTGCAATAAATCAATGGCTTTGTCTGCTGCCAGTTTGTCGGGTTGAAATTTTCCGTCGCTGCTGGATGTGCGAACCGTGTAGAAAGCCCCTCCAAATCCCAGGCTGTAATGTTGGTCGGGAATGCGCTTGAGTTTTTCATTCGTTAAATGCTCATGTCTACCTTCTGACATCCACTCGGGTCCTTGGCAATTAAATCTCGCACTCCAACTCGCAAGATGGTCAGGTCCATCCACTCCCGCCGTGATGTCGCCAGGAACACGCATATGGTAGATTTTGCTAACCCTTGCCGAATACCAACCCTGATTTTTGAAAAACTGTGACATGGTCGGTCGCTCACCCATATTTTTGGTGAATTGGCTTGAACCGCCATTCCCCATGATTCCGATTGTGGGACAGTACATCCCCGACATCAGGGCTGCTCGAGAGGGGCCACACACAGGAAATTGACAATAAGCATTTTCGAACAGCATCCCTCGCCCAGCCAGTCGATCAATATTCGGTGTTTTACAGATTTTGTTCCCATAGCACCCGAGGGCAGTTGCCGATAAATCATCGGCGATGATCAGGAGCACATTTTTCTTTGGCAACGATTCGTGTGAGGCCAACGGCCAATTGCCAATGCAAATCACCAGGCAAGAGGAAAGAAGGCAACGAATTAATAGGTGATTCATCTTCATGGGGTCCAGAAAGGTGTCTTGAATCGAATGACTCTTGTAAGATAGACATATCGTAACCGACTACATCACATCTCTACATCGCCATCCAGAGTTTTATCATGATTCATCCTGTCTCCCTAGTTCGGCTTTCAGCAATCTTGGTTGTTTTACAGACGTCCTGGTTGTCCTTGGCCGTTCATTCCGATGACTGGCCGCAATGGCGAGGCCCCAACCGGGATGGCCAGTGGAATGAAACCGGCTTGATCAAGAAATTCGACAAACCCCAAATCCCCAAAAAGTGGTCGGTCAAAATTGGTTCAGGCTATTCAGGACCCACCGTCGCCGAGGGACGGGTCCTTGTTATGGACCGTTTAACCGAGCCTGAGCAAGTGGAACAAGTATTATGTTTTGACGAAAAAACAGGCAAGCGGCTTTGGAAATACACCTATGAATGTGAATACCGAAATGTCGGCTATGTTGCGGGACCCCGGTCCTCCGTCACCATCGACGGTGAACGTGCATATTCAATCGGTACGATGGGTCACCTCAAATGCCTAAATGTCAAAAACGGAGAATTGGTCTGGCAACATGACTGTGATCATGAATATCGCATCAGTGAAGACAAACGAATGCCAATTTGGGGAATTGCCGCATCACCGTTGATTTACAAGAACTTGTTGATCATTCATATCGGCGCAGTCAAAGCCTCCCTGGTTGCCTTTGACAAATTGACTGGAAAAGAAGTTTGGCGTTCTCTTTCGGACCGCGCACAATATTCTTCCCCCATTTTGGTCAACCAGGCCGGGTCGGATGTCTGCGTCATCTGGACAGGTGATAACGTTGTTGGCGTCAATCCCACTACCGGAAAACCCTATTGGCAAATCCCCCTAAAACCGCGGAACATGCCAATTGGTGTCGCAACTCCCGTAACCCACAATCAGCACTTGTTCGTCACCTCTTTTTATGACGGTGCGATGATGGTGAAACTCAATAGCGAAAGCCCACCCAGTGCAAAGCTCGTATGGAGAAAAGTAGGCAGGAATGAACGGAAAACCGAAGCCATCCATTCCATCATCAGTACTCCGGTTTTTTCCGGAAACTACATTTTCGGCATGGACAGTTACGGTGAATTTCGTTGCATCAAAGCTCTGGATGGCTCCCGAGTCTGGGAAGATCAAACTGCGGTTCCAAAGGCACGCTGGAGCACCATCCACTTCGTGGAAAACGGAGATAAAACCTGGATGTTCAATGAACGGGGCGAATTAATTATCGCCAGGCTTTCATCGGAAGGGTTTGAGGAAATCAGTCGGGCAAAGCTGATTGAGCCAACCCTAAAACAGCTGAGGCAAAGAAAAGGAGTTTGCTGGTCACACCCGGCGTTTGCCAATCAATGTATTTTTGCAAGAAATGATTTCGAGCTGGTCTGTGCAGATTTAAGTGCCAAGTGAGTGGGTGATTTGCAGTCCATGCATCACTGTGGATTTTGATCGTGGAGTTGCAGTTCGAATGTTTGAATCTCATGCATTTTCAATTTTACGCGGCTTCCGAGCAAATTCACCGCAAGTTCACCGGAAACTTGAAATCGTTCGATCAGCCGAGTGATCCGATTTTTTCCTGGATCAAACAAAATCCGTCCCCCCGCTTCAGAAGATTCAAAAGCCGTTTCCTCGATGGTAAACGGGAGCGTTGAATCCTTGCCTGTCCCGGGTCGATAACGCATCCGGTGAGCGTAATCAATCCTGAGTAACCCGTTGGCTTCCCCTTTCTTTTCATACTGAGTTTCACCAGTCCAGCTTCCAAGTTCTCCCCAATCGTGTTCCATTTGATCAGTCCATTGTTTCCTTTCGCCATCCGGCAATAAAAAACACAACTGGGCCATTTCTCGCCAACCATCTCGGTCCATCACGGAAGCAACCATAAAGCCCTCCCCTGTGAATCCTTCAACAGAAAGCAGATCTTTCAAGTCAATCGCCTTTGGTTTCTCCTTTTCTCCCTTGAAAAGCATTACTTTCTGTTCACGGTCGAGGGAAAACTGAAATTCTTTTCCCAGCAAATTTTTGAGCGATTCCACCAGTGATTTTTTCGATTTAGAGTCTGCGGCAATCAGGTTTGCACTCACGATTGTTTGAGTCACCTTGCGAAAACCGCTCGAATCACCTGGATGAATCGAGATCCTGGAAGCGACACGGTATTTGGATTTCTGATTCATTGCAGGAACCCCTTCCATCAAAAATTGTT
This sequence comes from Planctomycetota bacterium, assembly GCA_036137535.1. GTDB lineage: Bacteria > Planctomycetota > Planctomycetia > Pirellulales > Pirellulaceae > JABAAE01. The sequence continues at coordinate 6,256 of JAZABE010000288.1, forward strand.
GATGACGGTCAACAACCAGTTCCTGGTAAAAGACAATGTCAGATGTCGATTGAGCAAGAGCAAACGGATTGATTTGCTTAAACTCTTTTCCTTCCGTGGTTGTCGACTTAATCGATTCACCCGGCCTGGGCTGCTGTAATCCTAAAGCACCTTGCGGTTGAGATCGTTTGCCGGCCACTGACTTAGGCTTTGTCGTTTTCTTGTCCTTGGGCCAAGTTGACTTGACCCGGGTTCTTATCGGGTTGTTCTTGTAAGAATCGAGGTCCGAGAGTTTGGGTAGTGCGTTTTTCGGATCCTGTTCTAGATTTCCGGTTTCCACTGCATTCAAATTCGAAGACATCGGGCCCGCGGAAGACCTCGGCTTATCCCCAGGCTCCACCTGAACCGGCTCAATGTGGCCTTCTCGCACTTTTTTTCCGTCAACCTTGGCAGGCACAGATTGGGGGCTGTTGACCGCTGCCTTGGCAGCGATGCTAGTAGCACCTAGGGTCAATTTATCTTGTGTGGTAGCCTTCGGGCTACTCTTTGAAGCACTGGGACGATTCCTCATTGAATGAGCTGTCCAACCCAAGAGCACGGCCAATAACAAGCCGACAATAATCAGTGCCGCAAAAACTGCCGATCGGTCTTTAGGAGGGCTTTGTCGGCGTGGCGGCGGAATTGAAGAAGGTAATTGAGGTCTCATGAAATTTAGGATCTCGAAAAAATGAAAGCATCCTTAGACTGACAATTCCTCTGCAACAACGAATTTCATTCTAGGTTAAAACTGCCAAAAATTAAAAACGGGCGACAATCATTATTCCAACAGGGCGGAATTTAAGACAGCATTGCAGAATTTTCCGAGAAACAACCTCCTCCGCTGAGGCGGGTTGATTCGATGTGTCAACCGTTCACTCCCGGGAAATCACACCTGCTTTTTCAAGTGGATGCAAACCAGACTGGTTCAACGAAGAGGCCTGATCTGTAGCAAACATCTTCTCACGGTTGGAGATTTTCTTGGGATCAAGCTCGTTCCGAATCCGGTGCATGGCATCGATATCTGTTTTGGAAAACATTTCACCCAGATATTGTCGTTTCTCCATACCTACCCCATGTTCTCCAGTGATCGAACCCCCAAGATCAATGCATACCTTTACGATCTCTCCAGCCAGTTGCTCTGCCATTTCAAACTCGTCAGACCGATTACCGTCATACAAAATCAAAGGATGAAGGTTCCCATCGCCGGCATGAAAGACATTGGCAACCCTGATCCCAAATTCTTGCGATAGTTTTGAGATTCGGCGTAATGCTTCCCCAAGTTTAGTTCGCGGTACAACACTATCTTGAACGATAAAATCCGGACTCAGGTGACCCACCGCTGAAAAGGCACTTTTGCGACCCTTCCAGATCGTCGTTCGATCTTCATCATCCCGGGCTTCTCGAATGGAAGTTGCCCCCGAGGCCTCGATCAAACCATGAAGCTTTAGCTTGTCAACTTCAACTTGGTCCCGTGAACCATCAAGTTCCACGATCAAGGTCGATTCGGCACCCACCGGAAACTCAGCTCCAACAGCCTTTGTCGCCGCATTCATTGATAATGCATCCATGATTTCCATCGCCCCCGGCAGTAATCCTGAAGCAACAATTTGGGCAACAGCATCTCCCGCTTTGTCGACCGAATCGTAACCCGCCAAGATGGTGTAAAAAGATTCCGGTTTCGGCAACAAACGCAACGTAATTTCGAGTGCCACGCCGAAAAGACCCTCGCTTCCAACAAATAGACCCGTCTCATCAGGCCCCACTCCCTCCCTGCTCGTTGAACCCAATTGAACCACTTGCCCATTAGCCAAAACTGCCTTTAACCCCAGGACATGATTGGAGGTCATGCCATACTTGAGGCAGTGGGCACCCCCGGAATTGAAAGCAACGTTGCCTCCAATGGTGCACACGGTTTGGCTGGAAGGGTCAGGCGCGTAATAAAGACCAAGGTGCTCAACCGCGTTTGAAACTTGAAGATTAATTGTACCCGGCTGAACTACAGCAATGCGCTCTTCGGGGCAAATTCGAATGATCCGATCCAAGCGATTCAGAGCGATCACGATGCCTTTCGCGTCGGGAAGTGATCCTCCCGAAAGACTCGTTCCACTACCACGGGCAACAAATGGAATCGAAAAATCATGACAAGCTTGAACAGTTTGAATCACTTCATCGCTAGACTCTGGAAATACGACCGCCTTGGGGCGTACTGCGAACGCCGTTAAACCATCCGACTCAAACGCACCTAGCGGTCCTTTTTCCTTGAAAATTCTCTCAGACGGATAGATTGCACCGAGTTCTTTGAAAAATGCACCGAGGCTCATCGTGTTGATCGTTGGAAATCGTGTAAACCATCAGTCTAACCCAATTTGAGCAGCCGATGTCCCGGATCGACCGATACATCCGAAATCAGCCCCCTATCAAATGCTCATCAATGACTTTGAGAATATCACGCGCGACATCTGTTTTCGCTCCAGAAGATTCAATTTCTATCCCGTGACTTGAGATGACTCGCACTTGATTGGCACTTGAATTCAAGGCTTCCGGGCCATTGAGGACAATCAAATCGAGTTTTTTTTCCTTCATTTTGCGCCGGGCATTCTCGAGTCCATCATCGGTTTCCAATGCAAAACCCACAGACCATTGGCCGGCACGTTTCGAGTCCGAAACCCGCTTCAAAATATCGTTTGTTTCCTCAAACTCAATCGCAATTCCTAATCCATTCTTTTTCATCTTCTGTTCATGGCGACAAAGTGGTCTAAAGTCACAAGGAGCTGCTGCCCCGATAATGCCATCGCAGGTTGAAAAGGCTTCCGCCACGGCGAGGTCCATTTCCACCGTGGTTTGAACAAAGATTACCTGGGCAGCTTCTGGATAGCTGATTTGAACCGGCCCCGACACGACCAACACATCATGGGACAACTCCAATGCGGCATTTGCCAACGCGGCTCCCATGCGACCACTCGACTGATTGGTAATAAAACGGATTGGGTCAATAAATTCCCGAGTCGGTCCAGCGGTGATTAATATTTTTGCCATCGCAAGTGATTTCCTCTGTCCAGGGGATCCATTGAGAATCATTTGGCAATGTGGTTAACCGAGATTCTCCGAGAAGTTAAACTAGTTAGCTTCTAATTGAAACCCATTTTCAGCCATGTGACTCAAGTTGCAAAGGACGGTACCGACTTGATTAAGCAAAATGAACAACAGGTAAAACAATGAAATTTGGAATTTGTAACGAGACCTTCAAAGATTGGGCCTTTGAGGACGCATTTGCCTATGCCCGTGAACTTGGATATCAAGGCATCGAAATTGCACCC
>JAZABE010000289.1:0-2015 GCA_036137535.1 Planctomycetota bacterium
GTTGATGAATTAACCTTCAACAATGTTTTTGCGGTGGGCCTTCGCGAAATCCAGGAACTGGCATCACTGGACCATACCGCTGCTGCGGAGCACCTTTACAAGCTGACCAGTGGTTTTGATCGTGTCTCTTTAGTCGATGTGATCCGACAAGTAGAGGAGAAACGTGAAATTCTTTGGAGTTCTGATCCAGAAAACCATTCGGTCATATTGGATTTATTGCAAAAACAGAAGAGTCTTTCCGCAGAGGTTGAGAGCCTGTCCTCCAAAGCCTGTCGATGGACCAAGCTGGCATCCCGGTCATCTGAAATGGAACAGGAACTCGGAGAACTGGGTCACCAGCTCCACGAAGACGAAAAGGAAGCTCGCCTGCTTGAGCTGGCAATGCAAGTTCGAGACCGATGGAATGCCCGGAGGTTGGTTGATGAACAGATCGAATCCTACGGCGTTTTGCCGAACGCCAAGCATCTTTCCGTCGACAAACTGGATGATGTTAAACGGCGAATTGCAAAACAGAAGATTCGCGTTGGTAATATCCAGAAACAGCGGCGCGACATCGCGGACCAAGCGAAGGCTCTTCCAGTAAATCGGTTGCTCTGGGCAAAAGCATCTCGAATAGAGGCATTGCAGGAACACTCCCCCTGGGTTGCATCGCTACAGCGAAAGATTGAGGAAGTGAAAGCAGCTGTTTCCGATCTTGACCAACAGGTGGGTCGCCAGGTCGAAGAAATCAGGCTTCAACTAAAAAAAGAAAACGCAAACGAAATTCCTGAATTGTCTCCAGAGGTGCTTGAGACATTTCGGGATCCTGCTCGGCAGTTAAAGGCGGTGCGACTCAGGGTCGCCGATCTGGAAAAAGAATGTGAATCTGGCAAGCTTGAATTGTCCGAAGCCGAAAAGGCACTTGAGGCTGAGTTGGAGCGATGTGGCTGTCAAAACTTGGGGGAATCACTCGATGTAAGTGGGCGAATGGTCAAAGGTCTGCGACGCAGGGCTCAGCTAGAAGAAAAACTAACGAAGCTGTTGAAGGACCGAAAACGACTTGAAGGAGACCTCGATGCAGTTGTTCGAGAGCAGTTGTTGCCAACGGAAAAGCTGGTTTTGGTTGGCGCGTTCTGTGTGATCGGTGTTTTTTTAGCGGTTGGTGGTATTTTTCTCAAACCCGAGTTTCTCGGAGGCTACCCAGAAGTTGTAGGAATACTTTTGGGAGGTGTTAGCCTGGCTGTTGCGTTTGTGATGAGGTCTCAGTACAACCAGGTCGCTAAAGAAGCTCTCGACGATTGTCAGTCGCAACTGGGGCTCCTGAAAACCCATATCCGCCGCGCGAAGGAAGAACGCGAAAAAATAGACTTGGAACTTCCTGACGAAATCACGCGTGGACATTCCGGGTTGGTCGATGTCGAGGATGAGTTTACTAAACTCGAAGAAATCGTTCCGCTGGAAAATCAAGTGAAAACGTTAAGGCAGACCCTGGGTCAGTCCAAGGAAACTCTCGCCAACGCTGAGGAGGAATTGCTTGAACAACAACGCAGATGGAAGTTGAAGCTGCGCAGTATTGAGCTCCCGGAGAATTTTCCGCCACTCCAGGTCAAGCAGCTTCTGGACCGATCGGTACGGCTTGCTGAATTGGAATCGGCTAAACGGAGTCATGCCATCGAACTGAGTCGGTTGCAGGCGGATTTAGGTTCACTCTCAGAACGCATCCGGACATTGATGCTGGAAGTTGAATTGGAACCCGTTTCAGAAGATCCCCTGCAAAGGCTGGCTCAGCTTGGTGATGCTTTAACCCAACAGGGCACTCTCATTGAACGCCGGAAAGCTTTGAGGATTGAATACCTGGGGCTTAAAAAACAAATAGACCGACGGCTCCGATTCAGAGATCGATTGCGCAAAGCCCGCCAGGGACTGTTTGGAAAAGTGGATGTTGATAACGAGGCGGACTATCGAGAGTTGGTGCAAAGCCATCAAAAAGTCGATTCTTTGCAAGGAAAACGTGCAAGCCTGTCTAGGGAAATCGA
>JAZABE010000290.1:0-10753 GCA_036137535.1 Planctomycetota bacterium
TTGCCTCTCGGAACTACGGTGAGCACATGGGGCGAATTTGGTTGGATGCGGCCCGCTACGCGGATACGCATGGACTGCATTTGGACAACGAACGTCAGATTTGGCCCTACCGGGACTGGGTGATTGATGCGTTTAACCGTAATCTTTCCTTTGACCAATTTACGTTGGAACAACTTGCAGGGGATCTCCTGCCTGAGCCTACTTTGGATCAGCGGGTGGCTACAGGATTCAACCGGTGCAATGTGACGACGAGCGAAGGTGGTTCAATCGATGCCGAATACTATGTTCGCTACGCTGTAGATCGGGTTGAGACGACTGCAACGGTCTGGCTCGGGCTGACTGCCGGTTGTGCTGCTTGTCATGACCATAAGTTCGACCCGGTGACTCAAAAAGAATTTTACCAGCTGTTTTCCTATTTCTACAGTCTGACTGAACGGGCAATGGATGGGAATGCACTGCTTCCACCGCCGTCGGTCAAAGTCGCTACGGCTGAGCAGAGATTACAGCTGGATCAACTGGGTAAAGAATTGGCCACTCATAAGGCAGCGGTGGCCGAGTTGCAGCAAAAACTAATCAAGGACTACAAGGACCCTACCCCCGCAGGAAAACTGGGGAAACTTGAGGAAGCCGAAATTGTCTGGTTTGACGATGCATTGCCCCCCGGTGCCAAGCCTGAAGGAAACGAAGGAGGCAATTCCTGGCAGTTTGTTTCTGGCCCTCAACATCCGGTTTTCAGTGGAAAGAAATCATTCAGGCGATCCGGCAATGGGCTGACCCAGCATTTTTTCAGTTCGGTCAAGAACAAGTTCAAGCTTGGGCAAAGCGATCGCCTGTTTGCTTATGTTTACCTCGATCCCAAGAATCCCCCAGAGACGGTCCAGTTGCAGTTTAACCAAAATGGAAGTTGGGAGCACCGCGCTTACTGGGGAGCTGACAAGGGACATGGGGCGGGAAGAAATAACGCCTCGAATCTGAAGCTGGGACCTTTGCCCAAAACTGGTCAGTGGATTCGACTGGAGGTTCCTGCGGAAAAAGTTGGATTGTCGTCGGGTTCGCAGCTCAATGGCTGGGCCTTTACTCAATTCGGTGGCACTGTTTACTGGGATAAACCTGGGCGAATTTCAGCCTCTGAATTGAAGCCTGAACAAAAACAATCACTGGCCATCTGGCAGCAGTATCGTAAACAGGTCAAGCAACCTGCTTTGCCGGCGCCCACGCAAAAAATTCTGGATATTGAACCCGGAAAGCGCAGCGAAGCTCAAAAGAATCTGTTGGTTGATTACTTCGTAAAAAATGTGAACCCGCAGGCCGTAACAGCGGTTCAACCACTGAGAGCCCAGGAAACGGTGACTCAAGAGAAAATTAACGCCATTAACAAAGCGATCCCCTCGACCCTGGTGATGGAAGACCGGAAAAAAAGAAGACAGGCTTTTGTGCTGGAGCGAGGCGAGTACACCAAGCCTGGCGAAAAAGTGGATTCGCAGGTGCCCGAGTGGATTTCACCGGCTATTGAGGGGATGCCCGACAACCGTCTGGGTCTTGCTCAGTGGCTGATTAAAAAAGACCATCCCCTCACCAGCAGAGTAACCGTCAATCGATATTGGCAGCATTTTTTTGGTACGGGGATCGTCCAGACTTCCGAAGATTTCGGAACCCAGGGGGAACGTCCCAGTCATCCGAAGTTGTTGGATTGGCTGGCCACCGATTTTGTTGATAAGGGCTGGGATATTAAAAGAATGCACAAGCAGATCGTAATGTCTGCAACCTACCAGCAGTCTTCCAACGTGTCTGCTGAAAAACTGCGAGTTGATCCTGCCAATCGTTTGCTGGCACGGGGGCCCAGGTTTCGCCTGGATGCAGAAGTGATTCGAGACAGCGCGCTTGCGGTCAGCGGTCTGCTTGTGGAAAAGATTGGGGGTCCGAGTGTTAAACCTTACCAACCTAGTGGGCTCTGGAAACCGGTTGGGTTTGGAGGTAGTAACACCGCGATCTTCAAACAGGATTCTGGGGAAAAACTATACCGCCGAAGCCTTTACACCTTTTTGAAACGGACCTCACCTCCACCTTCGATGTCCACGTTTGATGCGCCTGACCGGGAGACTTGCCAGGTCCGACGGGCAAGAACAAACACACCCCTTCAGGCACTGGTGTTGATGAATGATGTGCAATTTGTCGAATCCGCCCGCAAGTTTGCCGAACAGATTATGCTGAAAGGTGGAAAATCAGCACACGAGAAATCCGTCTACGCATTTCGCTCAGTGGTTTCCCGATTTCCCGATGAACAGGAGAGCACGGCATTGTCCCGATTGTTCCGGGAATCGTTGGCAGAGTTTAAGGCGAACCCGGCCGCTGCAGAAGATTTGTTAAAGATCGGTGAGTCGTCAAAAATGGATGAACTTGATCCAAGCGAACTGGCTTCCTGGACAATGGTTGCCCATTTGATTTTGAACTTGAGCGAAACTGTGACCAAGAATTGAATTCCAGAAGCGAGTGCCCCAAATGAATCCCCTACGCGAAGCTGAGCTGATCGAGACCCGTCGCCATTTCTTTGGAAAAGCGGCAGGCGGGATCGGTACTGCTGCACTCGCCTCATTGCTGAATCCCAGTCTGTTTGCTGCCAAGGCCGCCCAGGCAGAGTCACAAACCCGTCTGGGTTTACCGGCTTTGCCTCATTTTGCTCCGAAAGCCAAGCGGGTGATTTACCTCTTTATGTCAGGTGCTCCCTCGCAGCTGGATATGTGGGATTACAAACCCAAGATGCAGGATTGGTACGACAAGGATTTGCCCGATTCAGTCCGTAATGGACAACGAATCACCACGATGACCTCGGGGCAAAAACGATTCCCGATTGCACCGTCAATTTTCAAGTTCAACCAGTTTGGAAAACAGGGTGCCTGGGTTAGTGAACTGTTGCCGTACACGGCAAGCATCGTGGATGACTTGGCCGTGATCAAGACAGTAAACACCGAAGCGATCAATCACGATCCTGCCATTACTTATATTCAAACTGGAAGCCAGTTACCGGGTCGACCGAGTGCGGGAGCCTGGCTCTCTTATGGGTTAGGGAGTATGAACGAAAACCTGCCATCGTTCATGGTTTTGCATTCCACCGTTAACGGCGGTTTTGGGGGACAGGCGCTTTACGCAAGACTTTGGGGATCTGGCTTTCTTTCGACAAAGTATCAGGGTGTCAGTTTGCGATCTTCGGGAGACCCGGTTCTTTACTTGTCGAATCCCAAGGGAATGTCGGAAAAGATGCGGCGAAAAATGCTGGATAACCTGGCCCAACTGAATCAAAATCGCTTTGACGAAGTGGGCGATCCTGAAATCCAATCACGAATTGCCCAGTATGAGATGGCTTACCGAATGCAAACGTCGGTTCCTGAATTGACGGACATCTCAGACGAAAGCGAACACACCTTGTCTCTATATGGTCCGGATGTCAAAAAACCAGGGACCTTTGCGGCGAACTGTTTGCTCGCGAGGCGAATGGCTGAACGAGGTGTGCGATTTACCCAGGTATTTATTCGGCAGTGGGATCAGCATGGCAATCTCCCGAATGACATCCGCCGACAATGCGGGATCATTGATCAGCCTTGTGCTGGACTCATTAACGATTTGAAGCAGCGGGGAATGCTGGATGACACGTTGGTGATTTGGGGTGGAGAATTTGGCCGGACTATTTATTGTCAGGGTGGTTTAACGAAAACCAACTATGGGCGTGACCATCATCCCCGCTGCTATACAAAATGGATGGCTGGGGGTGGGAGCAAGCCGGGAATCGTTTATGGAGAAACGGATGATTTCAGCTACAACGTGACAGAAAATCCCGTCCACATTCATGATTTAAATGCAACATTTTTGCATTGCCTAGGTGTGGATCATGAACGGTTAACGTTTAAACACCAGGGACGTGATTTTCGATTGACTGATGTTCATGGGAAGGTCATCCAGGACGTGCTTGCTTAGTTGGAAACTTAGTGCAGTTGAATTTCCATGATGGTGTTTTGCCTGAGCTTAAACTGGCATTCATCAAATTCAGGATTCACAGTAGTGGAATTTTGGAGCGAGGAAAAACCGAACTTTTCGCGTTGTTGTCCCTGCCGTTGGCTGTCCCATTTTCCGTTTGCATTTTGATCCAGAAAGACTGCGACCGCATAGTTTCCTTCGGCAAGGCTCTTGAACTCACAAAAAGGCCGGTTCGCGTCACCGAGCTGTACCCAACGTTCCTGGAAAGGATGGGTTCTGGTTTGAAAAGATTTTGCGTCGCGATAGAGTTGCACGATGAGTTTTCCCTGCATTGGAAGCGACTGGCCAAAAGTGACTTGCAGGTCGTGAAACTGGTTTTCAGAAGCAGGGGGATGCCCAGTGGATTCCGCGGATTGCTGGAGTGGTTTTCGGTCCGAATTGGTCGCTTTTCCGGGCCAAAATGGGCTGGTGATCAGGAATCCAAAGGCTAAAAGGGATCCCGTGATTAAGGGTTTACGTCTCATCAGGGAGTGGGTTTGCTAGCAGGTTTCAGGGTGTCAACGGATCAGTCTGGAGTTTTCGCTGGTTAAATCTTATAACTTTTTCAGGAAAACTTAAATTCGAAAGTTGGACCCAATGGACCAGCAGAGGCCCCCTTCTGCCCAAACCCGCGGGTTCTCCACCGGCAGCCAAAGGATTGGCGATGTACAAACTGCTACTTGCGTGGCGTTACCTGAAAACCCGTTATATCGCACTGGCATCCATTATCAGTGTGACGCTGGGTGTTGCGACACTGATTGTCGTCAATGCCGTGATGGCCGGTTTTACCAGTGAAATGAAGGACCGACTGCATGGCGTTTTGTCGGACGTTGAAATCAAAAGCCCTACGGTTCGCGGGATTATCAATTCCGATGCGTACTTGGCGGAAATCAAGCAAACCTACGGCGACCGCCTGGATGCGGCGACGGCTATTGTTCGTTGTCCGGCGTTACTGAATTTCAGGTTTCGAGGACAGATGATCAACCAGCAGGTTCTTCTGGTCGGCGTGGATGCCGAGACCTATTCGGCCGTTTGTGACTACAAGAAATCCCTGCTCAACGAAAAGAATCGTGTCAGCCCTGATTTTTTATTAAAAGAATCGGGATACGACAATCGACTTGAGAATAGCGGCTGGGAGCACCGTCGACAGCAAGTCGAAGCCGAGCGCAAACTCCAGGCACAGATCAACAAATTCAAATACGGAGATACAGTCAAGCGGGTTGAACAATCCAAGATTCCCCTGGTCACTGAACCCGTCGACGATGAAGTCTTGGTTCCCTTGCCGGATGCCATTCCAGAGCTTCACACACAGAATCCTTTGCTGACAAGCAAGGATTCATCGCTTCCGATTCGTAAGCCGGTTGCCATCGACCCTTATTCTGAAACACGGACGTCGATCGAAAACGATTTTGATCCCAATACGGAACACCACGTTGGCATTGTGCTGGGGATTGCAATTGCTCACCAGAAAGCCCGGGATCCAAAGACCGACGAGGTCAAGGATATTTTTCTATGTCGTCCCGGTGATGATGTCCAGATCACGTTGCCCGCAGCGGATGGCCCGGGGGGCAGTTTGAGACCCGCCAGTGCGATCTGCACTGTTGTTGATTTCTACGAATCCAAAATGCACCAATACGATGCGTCCTTTGCTTTTATGCCGATCGAAGAACTTCAGAGGATTCGGGGTATGATTACGCAGGAGGGGCAGTCCGCAGTCACCGGGATTCAGATGAAATTTGCCGAGGGGGAAAATCTGGATCAAATCCGCACAGAGCTCACCAAGGCATTCCCGCCGTTGATTCATGGATTTCAGGTTCAAACTTGGCAGGATATTCAACGGCCGATGCTTGCTGCGGTTGAGCTAGAGATCACGTTATTGAACATTCTCCTCTTCCTGATCATTGCGGTTGCTGGCTTTGGAATCTTGGCGATCTTCTTCATGATTGTGGTTGAAAAGACAAAAGATATTGGCATCCTAAAAGCTCTAGGCGCACCGAACGGGGGCGTAATGAGTATCTTTTTGAGCTACGGTTTGTCTTTGGGGTTAGTCGGATCGGGCGTAGGCACTCTTCTGGGGTTAATGTTTGTCATCAATATCAACAAAATTGCCCGGGCGATCGAATGGATGACTGGACGGGAAGTTTTTGACCCGACGATTTACTACTTCAGCGAAATTCCAACGATATTAAATCCAACCACGATTATTTTGGTTGCGTTAGGGGCCACCTTGATTGCGGTGATGGCAAGCGTCCTTCCCTCCTTTCGGGCATCCCGGCTTCACCCGGTTGAAGCACTTCGATATGAGTAACCGAAGACATGAAACATCGGGGCTGGGAAATCAACTGACCCGGCAAAACATCGTTTCCAACTATTGAAACAACTATGCCAAGACCAACTGCATTATCTGATCGGCCGATTGTAAAATTTGTTCACCGGGGCGATCACGGAAAACCAAAGTCGATAATGACCGCTTCCGGGGTCATCAAAAGTTATTGCAAGGGGCAACTGGAAGTTCCTGTTCTTAAGGGAATTGACTTGGAAATTCCTCAAGGCAAGGTAACGGCAATTGTTGGACAAAGTGGTTCGGGGAAAAGTACGCTCTTGCATTTGTTGGCAACACTTGATCAACCGGATCAGGGAGAAGTTTATTTTGAAAATCAACGAATTGATAACTTGTCACGTCTTGAAAAAGATCGTTTTCGCAATCAAACCATTGGGATTATTTTTCAGTTTTACCATTTGCTACCGGAACTGACGACAATTGAAAATGTTCTCGTCCCCAGGATGATTTCAGAAAATGCGATTCGGTTTTGGAGAAACAGAAGCCGGTACCGGGAAAAAGCGATTCAGTTACTTGAGTTGGTTGGGTTGGGACACCGGCTCTCGCATAAACCAAGCGAATTATCAGGTGGTGAAATGCAGAGAGTTGCAATCGCCCGATCATTGATTTCATCGCCAAAAATTTTATTAGCTGATGAACCTACCGGAAATCTTGACCGTGAAAACGGTGAAGAAATCATTAACTTGCTGAAGAACTTGAACCTTGACGAACAGTTGACCATCGTTATGGTGACTCACGACAACACGATTGCTGCTGATGCGGATCATACGATTCGACTGGAGGAGGGGAAAATCGCCCAGTTGGCGGCCTGATTCACCCTAGGTTTTTAGGGTCTTGAGAATTTTCGCAGCGCGCAAACTTTGCTCAGTCTTTTCGGCTTTGAGCAGCGTGCGTCTCAAATGCAGTTGGGCTTGAGGGTCCCCGGATTTTGCTAGTGCTATGGCTTCCTCAAAGCCCTGGTCAAGGTAGTCGGTGATCCGCGGTAAAACGGTGAGATTGTGTTTTTTCCAGTAGTACTTCAATTCGTCATTTGACCATGCTTCGTAGACCTGCTCCCAGGTTATCGGTTGAATGGAATTTAAATGAGGGCCGAGCATGTGCTCGGCAATCGGTTCTGAAACTCGCTGGTAACGGTTGTCCAAAGAAATCCGTAAGCGATCTTCGGTCAAGTTAGGGAGCGCTTTGTGAACGGTGAGAGCAGGGAACACCAAGGTGTCTCCGGCTTGGTAGTCCGTGGTCAGCCATTGGTCTCCTAATTCAACGTGTTCGGTAGGATCAACATGTAAGCTGCCGGCTCCCAGTGAAAAATGATGGTTCAGTACCCGGTTCACCTTGTGGGAACCTTTGAGAATCGCAAGCCCTCCCAATTCGTGAGGACAATCACCGATCGGGCTCCAGCAAGTCAGGTTGTCACTAGACCCCTGAAAGTGGACGAAGTCCTGGTGCGTCGGTGTGGTGTGGTCAGTGAATTTTGGGAACCAGAGTCGCGCAACTTTTTGAGGCTGTGGTAGCATCTGGCAACCACGGATAGTTTCAACGGTAGACATGACTTCCGGGCAATGAGCGACCTCGTGAAAAGACTGCAACTTGTAGACCTGGTGATAAACGTGAGAATATTCCAGGTCGCCTTCAGTACATTGGACCCCGTCAACGGTGATGCCATCCATCAGGTGAGTCCCGGGTAAAATCCAACCGCAACTTTGCATCACCTCCAGCATTTCTTTGCGGAGATCCCATAACCGGTCCGGCTCAATTAACCTGCGGAAAAACAGATAGCCATCCTGCTCAAGTCGGTGCCTGAGTTCGGTGGCATCATTGAGAGCATCGTTGGAGTTGATCAGTGAAAGCATTTCAATCGCAGAAGTAATCCAGTTCATCAGGTAGGCTATTAATCCACGTTTGGTCCTGTTCGTAACCGAGTTCAACCAGTAAATGACCAGCCAATTCGTTGAACAGAATGCCATCCCGTTTGGTGAAGTAATTTTTCCAGTCGCCTGAAATCCCCTTGCGAGTTTTTGCCAACGGTTGACCTTCGTCACCGACTTTTCGGCCACTCATTTTTTCGAAAGTCGCCCGTTCGATGCATGATTTTATTATGGGTTCTGTGGAGCTGCAGCCAAGATACTCAAAAATCCGAAGAAGAAGATCCGCTTGGTTGTCTTTCATTTCCTCGTAGCGGATGATCATGCCATCGTTCACCTCTGGGTAGGCTTCGATTGGTTCTTTCCAAAGGCCGACCCAGCGTTGCAAAACTTTGTCGTCGAAAAATCGTTTCATGTGCAACCCAGGCCGTTTTTCAACGAAAAAGGAAAACCGGTCGGTTCCCTGTGAATCTTTCAAAATCCAATCGAATGTGCCACTGGTGACCACATCTCTGCCGTCGCGAATCAATTGCAGGGTCTTAGCGGCTGGGAAGTACTGTCGGATCCGGTCCAGGACGAGACCGGTTGAATTTAAATAAGGCGTGATTTTGTCGACCATTACCCGTTTTCCTGATTGACGTTGGCAAAAATTCATCAGGAAGCTTAGGAATCCGCGTTGAAACCTTTCAACGAATTGTCGACGTTTTAATCCTATTTCTTCAAACATGAAGTAGGTAGAAAACTGTTTAAGAAATTCATCAAAGGTGATCCGGGGTGACATCGATCCATCAGAATTGGGCCAGATCTCACAAAATTCGCCGAACAAACGGTTTTCGGTTGCAAAAATTTCAGGGTGCCCGTTCAGGGCTTTGGCAAGCCAAGTCGAACCCGATCTCGGTGCACTGATGATAAAGTGCATTTCGGGTAACGGGTCTGCTTCAGGAGATGAGCTAGAATTTGTTTCCATGTCGTTGAATCAGCGATTCGTGTTCTGAAAATTGGGATTCCTTCAGGTTAACGCCACTGACGGGTAAAACCATAGCAATTTTGAGTTTTAGCCCTGTCGACAACTTCTGCAGACTGGCGAATCTGGTTTATTCTCGGAATGTGTCAGCGTTGTCCTTTTGACTGCATTCAGACGCTGGCTTGGTGCAAAGATCACAGGGAGAGGCGTCTGAGTTCTCGTTGCCGGGCATCGAGGACAGCCCACCACAGGTTCCTTTGATTTGTCGGTTGCTGAGAATGACTCCAATTGCCATGCCCGAAATTGCCAATCCAAAAACGATGATCGTCCCCAGCACCCGGTAGAGTGGATTGGGGGGCGAAGACACCTTTGTGCCTGCGCTGGTGTTTTCGGCGTCCTGAATGCGGCCTTGAGCGTTAAACGAGGGGCTGGACCAGGAATCGATTTTCCCTGGGGTTGTTTCGAATAGCACCAAAACCGCAAGATCATTGGACTGGCTGATCGACTGAATTGCCTCGAGCGCGTGGGCCATGAGCCCCGTCGCCAATCCATCGGCAGTCATACAATCCTTGGCGATAACACTGACTGACCTGATCCCGTTGCTGACTGGGTAGCCTGTTGTAGGATCGATCGTGTGTTGAAATCTCTCTCCCTCGATGACGACTATGTTTCGGTAGTCACCTGATGTTGCCAGGGCATGACCAGATAACTCGACGCGGGCAGCAACCTTCGGAGTGAAGTCGCCGGGTGATGCGGCCGGCCGTTCAATGCCAATGGTCCAGGGCCGGTTCGTCGACGGGTTGATGCCAGCAGCAAAAATTTCACCGCCGATCTCAACCATGAAGTTGGGGGTTTCGCTAACAACCAATGCAGCGATTTCATCCACAGCAAACCCTTTGGCGATCGCGGACACATCCAGCTTTAAGTTTGGAGTCAATTTTTGAAGACCCTGTTGATTGCATTTCAGCTTGGCCGTACCAATCGTATTGAGAACGGATTGAACTGCATCCGGTGTCGGCATTTTTCGGGGAAGCGTTCCCCCAGAGAATCCCCAGAACCGAACCAAGGGGCCGACGGTGATATCGAATTTTCCTCGGGTTAAAGCATGGATTTCAATGGATTTCTGGACCACCTGCCGGAAATCACTGGACACCCGAAAGCCCTCGGAATGGGTTTGCCGATTGAACTGCGAAATTTCAGAATCCTCTCGGTAGGTTGACATGGAGTCATTGATTTCGGCCAGTCGTTTTTGAATTTTTTCTTTCAAAACGACGCTGTCAATGAGGAAACCTGACCGGTTGCGATCCTGAAATTTGACAAGGTACTGGGTCCCCATGGTCTTGCCAGAAATTGCGGCAACCGAAACCTGGAGTCCGACTTTTGGGTGGTCGGCAGCTGCGTTCGACAGCAATAGGAGAAACCAGACTGTCACGGCGAGCAGGACTTCTAATCTTTTGCCGGACATGTTCTGCTCTCAAGGGCCAAAGCGATTATCCACCAAAGTCGTCAAAAGCGATGTTCTCGGGTTCGACCCCGAGGTCATCCAGCATTTTGAAAACGGCATCGTTCATCATCGGG